>JBBRBO010000005.1:0-88270 GCA_038205805.1 Desulfomonilales bacterium | reverse complement strand
ACCACGATTAGGTAACCGCACGGAATTCGGTATGGAAGATGAGTCTCCCATCCGGTGTTGATCGGCGGAGCCTCCTGATCAACCACCACGGAGCATGCAAGCAAACGGGCGCATGGATCGCAAACATTCCTCAGACGCGAGTCGCCCGGAACTGTCAGTTCAAAGCTTGACAAAGAGCGGCCGTTTTGTAATTTTTGGTCTATACAGCGCTCCTATATTTGTATCCCTTGGGCGCAAATGTGAGAAATTGTTAAAGCGCAGCGGCTTGAATCCTCAATATGCGTCAATGCCGCAACAATTATTAATGAGACGTAAACGCGTGGAATTTTGAATATAAGTCTCCTCACAGGCGTGACTTGAATTGAAGAAGTTATGTTGCCGTTGAATTGAATTATTAATGCTCCCTCTTCCGGTCTCGAAGAACGTTGGAGTGATTGCCTGTAGGCTTAGCGCATCGTAATTGTTGAGCTACGCCGCCGGAGCCGTTTTTCACGCAATGTGGACAAAGGAAAATGGGTATAAACCACCTGCCTACACCGACCTATTATCAAAACTTGTTCATGTGTTCTCCGGCGCCTATGTGGGAAGAGGATTGGATCGACGTCCGACCATACTTGGATTCCCTTGCCATTCCCAGTGACAAGGAAGTATGCGAGTTCTTGCGGGAAGCGCCTGAACTCCTTTGGGAATGCGTTCAGCGCATACGCGTAACAGTGGTGAACGAAGCGGCTCTGGCTCTGTTCAACGCGCCCGACTTCGCCGAACTCAGCGCCGCATGGCGCAATGCCTTCCCTGAAGAGGCATTCCCCGAACTCTGTCGCCAAATAGCCGCATATACGCGTGGAAGCCTTTCCTATGAAACGCTCACGGTGCGTGCCGATGTAACGGGGCAATCCAAATACATCTATTTGAAAAGCGCTAAAAGGGGCGAACGTTACTGCGTAGCCGCTCAAGAGATTACCTGTTCCCATTTCGTTGAGGAAATCGTTGCGCTCCGAAGAGCCCACATCGAAGCGCAGGGCCGTTCCCCCGACTCCGCATTTCACCAGGCAATGGCGCGATTCATTCAATCAAGAAGCGAGTCGCCCGCCGCTGCGCCGCAAGAGAACAATGTCACCGAGGCAATGGATACGCGCGGTCGTGAACTGAATGCCCCTGATGGTCAAATCGGTCAATGGGAATGGGACATAGCGAGCAATACACGCCGGATGTCCGCTTATTGGGATGAACTCCTGGGCTACACCGCGGAAGAATCGGGTTCGGCAAAGAATTGGGAACGGAGCATCCATCCTGACGACTTGCCGGCGGTCGTAAAGGCCCTTCAGACGCATTTGGACGGCTACACTCCCCTGTATCAGGCGCAATATCGGTTGAAGACTAAGCAAGGGGCCTGGGTGTGGATAAGCTCACAGGGTAAGGTCACCCACCGAGACGCACAGGGAAAACCCCTGAAGATGAGCGGCGTGTTTTTCGACATCACCGCGCCCAAACAGCGGGAAATGGAGTATTCCCAGCTTCAGACCATCTACCGGCAGGTTGTGGAACAAGGCCCCTTCGGTCTGGCGGTCATTGATCTCGATCTTAGATGGATAGCCGTGAATCAGGCTCTGTGTAGTATGTTGGGCTATTGTGAAGACGAACTCAAAGGTATAACGTGCGCCGCCGTCACCCATCCCGATGACAAAGAAGCGGATGTGGCCCTGACGGATCAGCTCGTACGAGGAGAAATCCCAAGCTATCGACTGGACAAGCGCTACATCGCCAAGTCCGGCGACATAGTGTGGGTAACGCTCACCCGTTCCCTACTCAAGAATGACAACGGCGACGCCGTGAGCTTTCTCGCCATTGTGGAAAATATCTCGGAACGTAAGAAATATGAAGAGCTGCTCCAGGTGCGCGCCGAGGAAATAACGCGATCCAATGAGGAACTCCAACGCTTCGCCTACATCGTCTCTCATGACCTTCAGGAGCCGCTGCGCAATATCACCAGTTGCTCACAACTCCTGGAGCGACGAATGCCGGAGTTAGTATCGCCCGAGGCCAAGAAGATTCTTGACTACATTGTCGATTCGACCAACCGAATGAGGACCATGATCGAGGATCTGCTCGATTATTCCCGCGTAAGCTTCAAGGGCAAAGAGCTGAAACCTGGGCCGCTGGATCACGCCCTTGATTACGCTCTGGCGAACCTTGGGGCGTCTTTACGCAGCGCTCAGGCCGTTGTGCATCGCGATCCCCTGCCTGACGTCATGGCTGACCTGCGGCAGTTGGCTCAGGTGTTCCAGAATCTCATCGGCAACGCCATAAAATTTCGGAACGCCGAACCGCCCGTGATCCGGATTCGAGCGTACCCGCACCATCGCAAAGGCGAATGGGTTGTTTCCGTTAAAGACAACGGCATAGGGATTGCCCCGGAATACTTCGAGGGCATCTTTGGGGTGTTTCAACGCCTGCACACTAGGACCGAGTACCCCGGCACAGGCATAGGGTTGTCCCTGGCAAAGAAGATCGTGGAGCGCCACGGCGGTGCAATGTGGGTGGAATCCAAGCCTCACGAGGGCGCCAATTTCCTCTTTACGCTGAAAGCCGCGTTGAACGGAAAAAAGTAAGACCAAGGGAGGATACTTTTAAAGAAGGAACCTTCGCAAACCGCTCTCTAATACCAATGTGCTGTTGAAAGAGGAATATAGATGAAGGACATTTTTGTAAGAGCAGGTTTCCCTAACTACTATGAAAGAATGTTTAAATGCACCGCAAGTGGCTTTTTCTCCTTGAGAAAAGGCACTTGCGGCCATTTTGAAAGTTCTTGGAGAGGGGTTTGGGGAGAAACTTCTTTCAAGAAGGTTCTCTCCAATATTACTTCGTTTATTGCGCATTCGTATAAGACTTCCAAACTTGCCGCTACCGCGTAAGCCGGTACGTGCTTTCGATGGTGGTGATGACCTGCTGTCTGGCCTGATCCATTTGCCAGCCGTTTTGTAAGAGGCACGTAAGATAACTGCGCGCTATGTCCTGCATTTGGGGTTCGGACTGCGCCCGGGCAATCGCCATCGGATACTGCGAGCAATCGGGACGCACGTTTTGCTGTGGCTGCTGCTGGGGCGCTCCCGGAGGAGGACCGGCGTACTCACGTTGCTGCTGCGACCTCTTCTTTGAACGACGTGTGGGCTGCGGCGCGGGCTCTTGCGGCTGATACGGCTGCGTTTGCCGATACTGAGGCGCGGAGGGGGGCATGGCGCCGCTTGACTGTGGCGCGGGTTGACTACGTGGAGCGCTCGGGGCAGGCGCGTGATACGTGGGTTTCTGCGACTGGGCGGGGGTCCGGTCCGCCGGTGTCTCCTTTCCGTGGTCGTCGAATTCGGGAGCTTGTGGGACCGCGTACGGGAAATCCTGTCCCCACGCCACGGGCGCCGCTACACATAAAATGAAAATGGTCCTTAGAATTATACGGCTAATTATTCTCAGAAATGGTTCACCGAGGTGGGGGCGACTCTGCGCCCGGTGAGAACCGGACGGGTGATGAGTCTTCCCTCCGGAGCGCCTCAGAGCCAATTCCAAGCGGTCGCACGGTTCCTGGTGAACCGGTCCTAGTCTCATCGTCATAGTATGCAAACTCCGGTATCAAAGAGTCAGTATCGGAAAAAACCTGCCTACGGACGGGTTTCGCCGCACTCTTTCTCGTTGTTGGTGAACGCTTTCGGTGGGGGGCTTTATACCACGAAGTCCCAACAAAAACCAAATGTTGTTTCGATCGGCCCCTTGGAACGGAGGGTGAAGGCGCCGCACAGAAAGATGTCCTGGGGAGCGGCAATGGGAATATCTCACCAAGCGCAGAGCCCCTCCAGCCCAGTGAATGATTACGTTCCATAACTGGACTGCAAGAGGACGCTGTTCCCGCTTTCATCGTCGGGCATGTGAATGAAAGCCGGCCGGCGCCTATTTCCTTCGAGGAGAATTCTTCTTACGAAAACGCCGCCCCGATACTGCTCTTACTCTTGGAAACCGTATCGCACGAGCTTGTTAAAAAGCCCTTGCCGCGAGAGCCCCAGTTGTCGTGCGGCTGCGGTCTTGTTTCCGCCAAACCTCTCCAAGGCCTTTGTAATCATTTCCTGTTCGAGCTGTTCCGTGGCGTCCTTCAACGTGAGCGGCTTTTGGAGGTGTTCCGGCGGTTCAGCAGCCTTTTGCAGGGCCTGGGTGATCTTCGGTGAAATGCACCGCACCGAGATGGAGGCGCCTTCACCTGTGATGATGTGGGCTCGCTCGATCTCGTTTTCCAATTCCCTGATGTTTCCGGGCCAGGGATAGCGTGTGAGCAAATCCATAGCTATGGGATCGACTCCCTTCACCCGTTTGCCGGAACGTTTCGCCATTTGTTCAAGAAAGTGCCGAATCAGGAGCGGTATGTCCTCGACGCGCTCCCGTAACGGCGAGATGTGTACGGGAAACACGTTGATCCTGTAGTAGAGGTCTTCCCGGAAGGTCCCCTTCGCCATGAGAACGTTCAAGTCGCTGTTGGTGGCGGTTATGAGTCGCACGTCCACTTGTTGGCTTACGTTGTCCCCGACCCGCCGGATCTCGCCTTCCTGTATCGCTCTGAGGAGCTTTACCTGCATGGCGGGGGCCATGGCCTCAATTTCGTCCAAGAAGAGCGTGGCATTGTGGGCCGACCCAAAGACCCCTTTGTGGTCGCTGACTGCGCCGGTGAACGACCCCTTCTTATGGCCGAACAGCTCGGTCTCGATGAGTTCCGCCGGCACTGCCGCGCAATTGAGCACTACCAGAGGAGCGAGGCGCCGGCTGCTCATTTCGTGGATGGCCTTGGCGACGAGTTCCTTACCGACACCAGATTCGCCGTGAATCAATACCGAGGCGTCCGTGGGAGCCACCTTACGGATCAGCCCGCGCATCTCATGGATGATTTTGGTGTTCCCGATGATGCGCCGCAATGGATGCTTGTCGCCATAGGATCCTTCAGGGAGGGCGTCATCCCCGAGTGTTCCAAACAGCCCGCGTGGGTTATCCTCTTCAAGCATCGACTCAAGGGAGCGCGCCGCCTGAGAGGCGAGGATCTCGAGGATTTCCTGATCCGTGGAAGTGAACACGCCGGCTCGTTTATTGAGCACCTGAAACACACCCAAGATGGGGCCGCCGGGGATTCTGAGCGGCACGCACAGCACGTTTTTCGTAATATATCCGGTCCTTGGGTCCACATTCTTGTTGAACCGCGGATCATTGTAGGGGTCTACGATATTAAGCGCCTTCCCGCGGGTGAATACCCATCCCGCAATCCCGGATTCCCATGGGATGCGGATCTCGTTGCGCTTCAGGCCCAGGGCCAAGTGCGAGTACAGTTCCTTGGTAGCGGTATCCGCCAGGAAGATAGTGGCGCGTTCCGCGTTCATGACCGAAGGCGCTTCCCGCACCAATAAATCTATGAGACCCCCCAGGTTCTTTTCGTCGCTAAGGAGGGTCCCCATCTTAAAGAGAAGAGAAATCCGTTCCAAATAGGAGCCCAGCGGCCGTGATGTTTTGTCCGTGGACCACGTGGTCTGCTCCATGCCGAGGGCCTCTTTGAGCAAAGTAATGTCCATGTGAACGGCTATGGCTTGCACCAGCTCGTCCACGTTGACTTTGCCTTGCTCCAGGAGATACTCGATGAACGACTTCCCCGTCTCCTTGGAGGAACGGAAGGCCTGAGCATAATCTTCTTTTGTAATTCGACCGGTTTCTATGAGTAAACGGCCTATTCCGGAATTATCGATCACCGCGCCCCCTCACTTTCGGCGAAACAGCCGGACTGTACATGTCCGTGCGACGGGCGGGTTTGGGAGAAAACGGGAGGTTTAGAGCGCCCTACCGCATAACCCGCAGTGACTCTCGGAATGGTTCACAGGGCTTGGAACGGGTATGTGCCGGTGAACGGTTACTGTTATTTTACGGCATCGGCGCCTGAAGCCTCAGCTTAGGGAAAAACGCGCCCGCTTTCAATAAGAATCAGCGTATACTATGTATCAGTTCGGCGCCGGAGGCCCTAATATGGACGAGTCCCACAAAAATGCCCCCTCTCGATATGACAGGCATATCCGCCTTAAGGCCATCGGTTCGCCCGGTCAAGAGGCCATTTCCGGCGCCCGAATTCTTGTGGCGGGCTTAGGGGCCTTAGGGTCAACCACGGCCATGTTGGCGGCGCGCTCCGGTGTGGGATTTTTGCGCATAGTGGATAAGGATCAGGTGGAGCCGCATAATCTCCACCGACAAACGCTCTACACCGAAGCCGACGTGGGCGCTCGGAAGGCGGACGCAGCACGGGCGCGGCTCAGGGCAATGAATTCTGAAATAGAAATCGACGCGGCCACAATGGTAATAAGCCCGGATACCGCCGCTGATCTCATCCGGGATGTGGACCTGGTGATTGACGGCCTGGACAATGTCGAGGCTCGGTACGTCTTAAATGACGCCGTATGCGCCGCGGGAATCCCATACGTGTTCGGCGGCGTGGTGAGCGCAGAAGGGAACCTCATGACCATTCTCCCAGGCGTAACGCCATGCCTACGATGTTTGTGGCCCGACCCCGCCCAGGTCATGAATCACGATAGGGCGTCCACTGTGGGGGTATTGGCTTCAGCGGCATCCACTGTGGCTTCCATGCAGTTTACCGAAGCGGTTAAGATCATGGTCGGGCGACGATCGGATCTTCTACCAGGGCTGCTCATCATGGATCTGTGGAACGGCGATTTCCAAAGAGTGCCGATCCCGCACAATCCTCATTGCACCTGCCGGAAGAGCGATCATGCCGCACATTAACGCCCTTGTGGCCTTTGTTCTTGCGGGCGGCCTCGGCACGCGGTTACGTTCCCTGGTCTCGGATCGCCCTAAGCCGATGGCGCCGATCAATGGAATTCCGTTTCTGGAAATCCTTATTCGGTCCCTTGGCTACAAAGGGGTGAGGCGGTTTGTCCTGCTCACCGGCTACATGGGGGCCGTGATCGAGGACTATTTCACCGGCTTTGACCCTCAGCTTGACATACAATGCGTGAGAGAAACCCGGCCCTTGGGCACCGGCGGCGCGGTGAAAAACGCGGAAGTCTTCGCCTCCGCGGCTACGCTCCTCGTGAACGGGGATACGTTCTTCGACGCGGACTTAGGCGCGCTCCTGGCCTTTCACCAGCGCGTAGGGTCGCAGGTCACCTTGTCGTTGCATCCCGTGCCGGACGTGAGCCGGTATGGTTCCGTCTTGACGGATTCCGCCGACATGGTAACCGGGTTCATGGAAAAGCGCCAAAACGCCGGCCCAGGGCTCATCAACGCGGGATTCAGCGTGCTCACGCGGGAATTTATTGAGTCCTTGCCCGCACGGCCGTTTTCCATGGAGCAGGAGATTTTTCCCATCGCAGCCGGCTCAGGCGTCATGGCCGGTCTCAAGCAAATCAGGCCTTTTTTCGACATAGGCGAACCCGCCACCTATTGCGCATTCGAGCGCTATGTGAAGGAAAACGCCGGACTTTTTGAACGGAAAAGTCCCCGTCAATAAAGCAAATCGCTCTCTCGCTTGCTCGAAGAAACGGCGAGAACAAGCGTAGGAATCTTCACCTCCAGACTGTATGAAGGTACAGATCACCTATGTAGATCGGCTATAGGACCGGCGCTCCACGCCGGTGAGCGCCGCCGTGAAAGCCTTTGCGTCGTAACCCGACACTTTTTGTCCAGCGGAACTTGGTATCCGGCGCCGGAATGTTTACACTACGACTAACTGTTCAGCGGGCGCGTAGGCGCATCGAATCGCTGAATCAGATTTGTTGACACGCATGAATGTGGCGTCGCCATCAATAGACGCTCTCTTGGCCCGGATCGCGCGACACTATCGCTCTACTAACTCACACTGCGGAGGCGGACGGAATGTGCACGGAAGCGGTTTCTCAAGTCCTTTTAGAAGATGAAGCAATCCAAAATCTTATGGCGGACCCGGCTATGGATGTTCTCCATCAACAGGTCCTTATGACGCTCTATTCCCTGGATGTGGCCCATAGGCTCGAGCAGGTCCGGACACTGCTCCCCATTTATCTCGGCATGAAATGGGAGCGCTGCTCGGAAGTGCTGGACGTCATCTCGAATGTGGGGCTCATCAAGAGGGAAGGGGACAATGTGAAGTTGACCCATCCCATCGCCAGGGAACGTCTCAGCAGTGAGTGCGGCTGCGGGTGACGGCTCTTACCACAGCGCCGGCAAAGAAGTAAGATTGGGGAGAACCTTCTTGAAAGAAGTTTTTCCCCAAACCCCTCTTAAAGAACTTCTGCAATTGCCGAAAACGGCTTTTCTCAAGGAGAAAATGCCGCTTTCGGCGAAGAATAAACGTGCTTAGAAAGCATTTAAGAAGACCTGCTTTCCATAGTAAGGTTCACTTTGCTCATGCGTGATGAACGCTTTGTACGTTTTGCTGACCGGTGAGCCTTTCCGTCCATTTACTTGGGTTTTTTCTTATCGGCCTTTTTGGCATCCGTCTTTCCGCATTTTTCTTTCTTGGCCTGAAGCGCTTCTTCCTTGGTCTTGAAGGGTCCGGCTATGGTCTTAGGTGTGGCGGCTTTCACGCTGCGAACCGCACACTTGCCCGTGCTATCTTTTATGACGGCCCAATCAGCGGACGCTATCGGCGCCCATGCCCATACCAAGAGAGAAACACCTAAGCCGATGAAAAGCTTCGTCATGAAATATAACCTCCGGTTGTTGTAAGCATTTCTATCGCCGTGTGCGCCTTCGGCCGACGGCGAACGTCCTTGGGCGGGGCGCATCGTGGTGAACCGTCCTATCAGTACAGACGGCTCTGGGCAATAGTTTTCTTGACATAAAACGAATTTCAAACATCCTCTCCCGATAGACCCAACTCACGTAAGCGCTACCCTAGAAGGAGATTGCGCGTTCCGGAGGGATCGGCTTCCATCTCTTATAGATCACCGGGGAGCTTCAGGGGCTCCCGTCCATGAGCCACCGCGGCGCCGCGACTGAGCCGAAGTCCGCGGTCTTCGATGGTAAAGGGCATGAGCTTCCCACCCGCGAGCACAATGGCTTCTTCGACGGCGAGGCGCTTCTCCGGCTTTGTGAAGGCTATCATGCACCCGCCGCCGCCTGCTCCGCATATCTTACACGCGGCCGCGCCTGCTTCCGTTGCGGCGAGCATAATGGCGTCGGTTTGTGGAGTGCTCACCCCATCGGCCAAAGACTTGCGGATCTGCCACTCTTCGTCGATGAGCGGCGCCAAGGCCGACCAGTCGCGTGTCTGAAGGCGACTCACCATCGCCTTGGCAATGTCTCTGATGCGAATGAGCTTGCGTCGTATGTCGTGTTTGTCTTCGATGTAGCCCTTGGTGATCTCCCAATTGTTCATGCCGCTGAACCGGTTTTCTCCGGTGAAGGAGAGGATGATCGCCTTCTGAAGATACGTTCCGCAGTCGCCGTTTGTGGGAAATGCGAGCCTCGAAAAATCATTATAATCGAACTCCAAGACCGAAATTCCGCCGTAGACCGACGCAATATGGTCCTGCTTGCCGGCGGGCACTCCAATGGATGCGGTTTCCAGGTTCATGGCCAGATGAACGATCTCCGGGAGACTCGGTGATTCTCCCCTTACCGTGAAAAGCCCGTGCAGCAGCGCCGACACAAGGGAACTGGACGCCCCAAGACCCGAGCCGGTGGGAGCCTCGTTCCTGGTGGTGATGTCCATACCGAAGTGGGGCGGAAAGGCGCGCACGGCTCTGGCCACCAGTCCAAGAGGGCCGCTCACCGGCAGGTCCGCAGGGACATTGGCTTCTATGGATTGCCCCATATCTTCGGACGTGAGCTTAATCTTGGAATCGGATCGACTCGTGAACGTCACGGAACTCATCACGTTGATGGCGATATTGATTGTGCAGCCGCCGTCCATGAAAAGGTACAGCGGAAAGAGATCCGTGGTGCCTCCGCCAAGGTCGATCCTGTTCGGGGCGGATACTGTAAATTGCATACCGATCACCTCGCTGTGCTTTTCATCGGAGAGTTAATACCCCAGCTCCTCGTCCAGCACGGCCACTGTTATATTGGACATCATAGGCTGCTTATGAAGAATGCTCGTGATGCGACAGATCCGGTCCGTCGTATCGCAATCCACACAGTGTCCTAAAGACACGCAAGGAGTTTTTCGCTTGAGGCTTGTGGCGCGTACGGGAGCGCTCAGTCCCTCGATGCGCAGGATGGCGGCGTCTATATCGGGGGTGATCTTGTTTCGCCCGATTACGATGACGACCTTTCCGGGGCCGAACGTCATGGCGTTCACTCGATTACCGGCGCCGTCTCGGTTTACGATTTCTCCCATCATTGTAACCGCATTGGCTGAAGTGAGGAATAGATCAGCTGTGAGTTGTTTTTTTCGGCAGGCGAGCTCTTCCGGGGTTCCGGGTGTGAGCTTCCAGTGGTCGTAGAGCGTCTTGCCCGCATTCTCCAGCATGGACGGAATCCCTAAGGCGCGCACGGTATGTGTGCCGGCCACGCCGACGGTCTCGCAATCCTGCGCCATTTCAAGAACAAAGGCGCTCAGTTCTTCCCTGGAACCGAAGAATCGCGCTCCGAAGCCGTTTTTGCGCAGGGCGTCTATGGTCTTGTCAATCACAACTCTATTGTGAGTTTTCACAAATTCATCCATGAAATCCTCCTAAATATAATGAGAGAATAGTTACCGAATGTCGCTGCGTCGTACGTTGCGTGCACTGGAACGATCGCCTTAATCCACAGATGGCGCAGATGACCGCAGATAAATCCTTCATGAGAATCCTTAGCCCCCGTCAACCGGAACGAAGATTCTACGCGGTTGAGTCCTTCGTTTCAATATGCGGTATACTATTGTGAGATTGGTCACCGTTCACCTGGGCGAACCGCCTCAAGCATGGTGAACTATTCCATTGATCGACTACGACACAAGGAGGCGACCCCTGATAGCATCATTGGACGCGCTCATAAAGGCATTAAAGACGCTCCCCGGTGTGGGTGAGCGTACGGCGGCCAGGTACGCATTTCACTTCTTGAACGCCCCTCCTGAGGAAATACGGCGGCTTGTGACCGCAATACGGGACGTGAGGAAGAATCTTCGGCTCTGTTCGGCGTGCTTCAACCTCACGGAGATTGATCCATGCGAAATTTGCTCGAACGCCAAGCGCGATCAGGCCTCCTTCTGCGTGGTGGAAACCCCGCAGGACCTGATGTCCCTCGAGAAGACCGGGCTCTTCCGTGGGGTCTATCACGTGCTGAACGGGCTTTTGTCGCCCCTCGACGGCATAGGTCCCGACGACGTTCGCATACCCGAGCTGATCCGGCGTATTCGGGAGCAAGGCTCAGGCGAGGTCATCCTGGCGTTGAATCCCACCGCCGAAGGAGAAGCCACGGCGTCCTACATCAAGGAAAAGCTCAAGAGCGCCAAGTTCAAGGTCTCACGCATCGCGTACGGCATACCCGTGGGGAGCGCTCTGGAGTACACCGATCCCCTTACCCTGGCGCGCTCCCTCGAAAGCCGGCAGGAGCTATGACTCATGATGCCCCTTTGTTTTAAAGAAGTAATATCGAGGAGAACCTTCTTGAAAGCAGTTTCTCCCCGAACCCCTCTCGGGCTTCGGCCGGCGATACGGGATTTTGCCGCTGCGGTCAGTGTCGAATAAAAATGACTCGTTAGGGAAGAAGCTTCTCATGTGTTAGAGATCCCCTGTATTGCCCTTCCAAGGAATTTGGTATAATGAGCCGGTATACAAAAGAGAGTCCGGAGCCCAAATTTTGTCGTATTATGGCTCACCGGACTTCAGTCGGCCCTTTAGTCGCCTTTGTTTATCGCGCTCTCAACAGCTCGGTTTAGGCTCTCCTCGGTAAGAAAAGATGTCCCGCGGCCCCACGAACAAAATATTTTCCACTCTTTATCGCGTCACGAAGATGATCGCGCTGCTCTTCGCGTGCTACTTGGCGATCGTCGTGGGCGTGGTGGTCTGGATGTTCGAGGTAAAGCTTACGCGTCTGCCGGCGTTCGTCTACGCCGCGCCTTACACGATTCGAGTGGGCGACAATATCGACACCATACACCTGACCGAACGCCTCGCGTCCGCGGGCCTCACGAAGACTACCACTGCAATCCCTCAACCGGGTGAATGGAGCCAATCCGGCTCAGGGATCAACATTCACTTCCGCTATTGTCCTATCGCCGGGGAAGGCATCATAAGCGGCCCCGTCACTCTGAATATGGATTGGAAGCTCATCAAATCCATATATCTCGCCACATCCCATGCGGATGTTTCCGAAATTACCATCGAACCCCAGTTGCTGAGCGTGCTTCACGAATCCGAGGGGGCCGCCGAACTCTGCCGCCCCGTGCCGCTGCAGAAGATGCCCAGCCTTCTCATCGACGCTGTGCTGCTCACCGAGGACGCGCACTTCTTCCATCATCAGGGGATAGATATTCCGTCCGTCATAGAGGCGGTGAAAACCAATATCAAGGCGAGGCGGTACGTTCAGGGAGGCAGCACCATCTCCCAGCAATTGATCCGCATGACCATCCTTCACCCTGAGAAGACGATGGGCCGCAAGATCAATGAGGCTTTTCTCGCCCTGGCCGCGGATGCGATCTACAGCAAAGAACGCATTTTATCCGCGTACCTCAATCGGGTGTATCTCGGCCATTGGGGCTCTTTGCCCATCAAGGGAGTGGCCGAGGCGGCGCGGCACTACTTCGGTAAGGGGCTCAGTGCGCTCGAGCCCGAGGAATGCGCCTTGCTCGCTGCAATCATACGGGCGCCCAACGTTATCACTCCCTATAAGCACCCGGAGCGGGCGCACGGCCGGCGCAACACCATCCTGGGGTTATTGCTTAAGGAAGGGAAGATTAACCGGGAGCAATACGAGGAAGCGATCAACACCCCTGTTCGTATGCGGCGGATGAACACTCCCGGTGTGAAATCGGCCGCGTTTGTGGATTTGATTAAGCCCGAGGCGGCCAAGAATTTATCCACAGGACGCAGGGACTTCGTGACGTCCTTTGATCCTTTGCTCCAAACCGCCGTGGAAGGCGCCATGAAACGATACGATGACGGGAATGTCTCGTATCACTTCATCCTGTGTGACCCGAACACGGGCTACATCCGGGCGTATCTCACGGGCGGCCCCAGGTGGAACGGCGAGGGCGGAGCCGTTGACGCGTTCGCTCCCCTTGCCTTGCTGCCGGCCCTCACCGCGGAGAAAGGCAAGCCCGTGAAGCTGGCGCTCACTTCGCAAGTGTGTCTCCCGGACCAGACATCGGGTATGTTGACCTTGCGACGGGCCTTCGCATTGGATAGGGAATCCCTCCTGAAAGATGTCGTGGATCGTGTGGGCCATGATCGGATTACCGCATACTTTCGGGAGTTCGGTGTTCGCCCCGCCGACGGCGAGGTGTTCCCGACGCGGGGGTTTACTCCCATTCAAATGTCTGAAACCTACGCGACCCTTGCTAATCTGGGGAAACGCGTCAGCCTGTCGGGATTGCCGCATCCGGGACAAACCACGGCGGAATCCGTCGGTCGGAAGACGAATCTCGACCCCGGCCCCTTGTTTCTTGTGAATTATTTACTTAAAAACAGCGATTCGCTTGGCGACCAAGCGCCGGCGGACGCAGTGCGGAACAAACCCTCGACGTACATTTTCCGGGATCAGGAGGGCCTTTGGGTGGTCGCATACAGGCGCGATCTCCTCATGACCTGGCGCCTCAAGAACCCCAAAGAAAAGGCCGCTAGAGTCACAAAAGTGATTGACACGTTCTTCCCGCCGCTCCCCGACGACGTTCAGGCGCCCCCACCGGACGATATTGTCTTCCGCAAGGTGTGTCCCTATTCGGGGAGTCGCGCCACGTCCATTTGTCCTCGGGTCATCGTCGAGCCCTTCATTAAGGGGACTCAACCTCAAGAGTGGTGCACCCATAGCCACGACGGCGAATCCATTACATCTCAGGCGCACAAAGGCAGAGTGAACGGAAACAAGCCCAACAAGCCCCCAAAAACCTCCACCGCAGCCAAACCGTCAAGCGAGTGATCTCATACCAATACACAATCAAAGAAGTCCCCACACTCCTCTCCAAGAACGACCATGACGTATCGTCACAACGAAGTGCGAACGTATTCAGTAATTTGTTGCGCTTTTTTAGGATTAACCCCCTGTATACCCCTTGTCAGAGGGACCTACGGATACTGCTTGACGACCCTTTACCACGGAGCCGACGCTTACCCCCTTGACAAGGGGGCGAGGGGGTTTTGCAACTCCCATACCGAAAATCCTTCCATGTGGGAGTTATCCGTCGCATCCCGGATGCGAGACTTTCATGCGAACGACCATGAAAAACCTGCTTTGCAACAAAAGCTCCACCGATCTACCTTTTTTGATAGCACATCGGTATCACATAATCCCAAGGCGTCAACACGGCTCCCTGCGTTGAGCCGCGGAATCCCCAATCCTCACGCCATATCAAAATAGAGTAAACACGCTCGTCCCGCGGTATTGGTAGGCGCGCCCGATATGACGGACGGTATCGGAGACGCCTCCATTGCGCAACACTCTCCCATTGAGATGAAGAGAGGTTGAGCGGATCCCCGGAGCGCCTACTGTAAAAAGAGTATATTTGAGAGATTTCTGAGCGTCTAATTATCAATATAGAAGGGTATTTGCGTCTTGTCAAGCGATATCGCAAAAAGCCCTTGAAACTGAAATATAGTTTGCTGAGATCGTGCTTACTAGGATGTAAGTTGTGCTCCAAAATGGAGCACTTTCGGTTGTGAAAAGGCGCCGTATCAGGCTATTCGCCCTTTCCGACAACCATGAAAGGCGCCGGAGCGCGTACGCGGCGTTACTTCTTTTGCATGAGATGGGTGACGGCCTTGTCCAAGCCGTCCAGGGTCAGCTCGCACATGTTGAAGATGCTCCCGATGACGCCGATGGTGCGCGTCATGGACCAGATGCGTAGGGGAGTGGGATTCAGCCACACACTGTGTTTGAAGTGATCCGCCAGGAGATGCAGCCTGTCCATGCTGGGCGCGCCGCTCCGTTCTTCTATGTGAATGGAGCCGTCTTGGGCCATGAGTTCGTAGGGCGCCATGCTCGCGTCCCCCACGATGACAAGTCTGGTGGCCGGATCCCATGAGAGCATGTCCGTTACGCGCTGGGGCTTGAGGCGCCTGGAAGGGTCAATCCACACGAAATCGTAGATGGTGTTGTGGAAATAGAAGGTCTTCACATCCTTGAACTGGGACCGCGCATAGGAAAATAGCGCCTGCACCACGTCTACATATGGGTCCATGGACCAGCCGCCGTTGTCGATCATGAGGACCACCTTGAGCCGATCCCGTAGAGCACGGTCGAATATTATTTCTATCTCGCCGGCGTTGCGCGTTGTGGCGCGGATGGTCTCCTCGACGTTGAGGCGATCCCGTGGGCCTTCCGGGACCATGCGCCGCAAACGCTTGAGCGCTTCCCCGATTTGCGCCATGGTGAGCGGCCCTTCGAGGGAGTAATCGCGGTATCGGCGATCCATCGCTACTTTGACCGCGGACTTACTCATGGAACGACCGCCTACGCGCATGCCGCCGGGATGCGTCCCCGAATGGCCTACAGGGCTGCGTCCTTTCGTGCCGATCCACTTGCTGCCGCCGTGGTGCTCTTCGGTTTGCTCTTTGAGTCGATCAAGGAAGTATTGCAGTAGCTCCTCGGGGGAGTATTTGCTCATTTCTTCCTGAGTCATGCCGAGGGCTTGGGCCAGGAGTTCCGGTTCCTTCAGCCATTCGTTCAGCAGGTCCCGCACGGCCTCTTCAAGCTTGATCCCCTCCAAGTCCGGGAGTTCGGCGCCCTTGAAAAAATGGGCAAACAAGCGATCATAGAGGTCGAAATACCGCTCGCTCTTCACGAGAATTGTGCGGGCCGCAATGTAGAAATCCTCCATCGTCTCGATCAGGCCCAACTTGAGCGCGCTTTGCAGCCTCAAAAAGGACGTCGGAGTAACGGGGATGTCCGAACTCTTCAATAGGTAAAAGAAATCCACAAACATGTTTATCACCGGTCAAGGGATGGAAAGGGGCCGAATATATGAGAGCCGACGGCGTTTTCAAGGCAGCGCGTGAATCATCCCCGTAAGCGTCTGCTCTGCATGATGGATTGCTGGTAGTCGCCGCTTTTTTTGAATAGGATACCCAAATAAGGGATTTTGCCCAGCAGGAGGTCCTTGGGGCGGAAATCAGGGTCGTTCCTGAGGGCGCGGACCCAATTGATGAGTTCTCGCGTGGCGGGTTTCTTTTCTATGCCTTGAAATTCCCGCAATCTGTAGAAGGTTTTGACGCAGAGATCCAGCAGCTCCATGTCAAGGTCGGGGAAGTGGATCGAGATGATACGCCGCATCATGTCGGGCTCAGGGAAGGCGATGTGGTGGAAGTTACAGCGTCCGAGGAACGGGTCTGAGAGATCCTTCTTAGCGTTGGACGTGATGATGATGACGGGCCGACGAAGGGCCTTCATCGTCCTGTCGATCTCCATGATGTCGAATTCCATTTGATCCAACACATCGAGCATATCATCCTGGAAATCCGTATCGGCTTTATCTATTTCGTCGATGAGCAGCGTGACCCTCTCCTCAGAGGTAAACGCCTGCCCGATCTTGCCCATGCGGATATATTCCTCAATATTGGCCACATTTCTCGTCGAGTCGCCGAAGCGGCTGTCATTGAGCCTCGTGAGCGTATCGTATTGATAGAGCGCGTCCACCAGCTTGAGACTGGATTTCACGTTGAGGACCAAAAGCGGCATGTTCATGCTCTCAGCGATGGCGTGGGCGAGCATCGTCTTCCCTGTGCCGGGTTCGCCCTTTAGTAGGAGCGGCATCTCGAGGGCTATGCTGATGTTGACGATTTTACCCAGTTCATCATCCAGGACATACTTTGCGGCTCCGCCAAAGTTATCTGCCTTAATGTCGGCCATTGCGTGTGTAACCTCGTATTCCTTGAAAGGTGCGCGGCCAAGAAGCTTGCTGCGCAGCTCCTCGATGAGGATTGACCATTGGAACATATTCCACCTTGTCGGGGAATTCGCTAATGCGGCGCGGATCGGTAACGCCGGCCCCGCCACAGGACGCTTTGAGTGAGCGCGCCGGCTCTCGGGGCAACGTATACTAATATGGGCGCTCATTCAAGGAGGGGCGGGCATGGAGTGGGCACGGGTAGAGGGAGACTGCCGGAGAGGGTACAGTGGCGCAGTCGGTCTGGGGGTGAATTCGTAATCCGCGTAGAAAGGCCGAGCGCCTTCAAGAGGGAGGGAGTGTAGCGGACGCGGACCGGCCGAGACGGGTGGAGAGCGGTTCACAGGATGGCAAAAGTGGGGTTAATACGAGCTTGGGAGCGGATTGCGAAAAAAATTGTCTTGACAATGAGGATTTTTGAAGGCTACTGTGATCGCGTATTGGTGTGTCGTGTTGGAGCCCATCGTTGAAGGACGCGTTCCAACAGGCTAAAAAAAGGTTGACAACCACCGTGATCTTTGACATAAACTTTAGACACATCCGTAGTCACATTTATTTGGAGGCGATCCAAATCTGGTATGTAAGCTTCCTTTGATTAAGGATTATGAAAGGAGGATGAGGGTATGGTTAAGAGGACTTTGGTTGTTCTCAGTATTATCTCGCTCATGGTAGTTTCAGCGGGTATTTCTTCAGCGGGTAATTGGTGGTGCGCGTGGCCTGACAAAGGCGCTTGCGGCGTAGGTAGCCCCATGTATGTCCCCGTAGATTGCGCCCCGTATCCTGAAGCGCAAACCATAATTAAAACTTGGTCCTGCAAGATTGAAGGTCCCTGTCCCGCTCCTGCGCCTATGTGCGGAGCGAGCTGCAAGGCCCCTTCATGCAGCACCGGCCCCGTCGGCTGTTGTGAAGTCGTCGGCGGCATTCTCGGCCCCATCGCGGACTTGCTGTTCGGTGTGTGTCCTGGGGATTTCGCCGGTGGTCTGGGCGGCATGGGCTTAGGTTTCTTGAATGCCAAGGGCGGCGCTTGTGGCCCCTGCTACGGCCCCATTCCTTGCGTGCTCGCCGGTGTGCCTATGGCATTGGGCGCCCCTGCAGTGATGTTCGGTAGCCTCTGGTAGGCGCCGTTCGTGTGATCGAATTTGAAAAGGACCGGCCTCCATGTCCGGTCCTTTTTTAAGAAAGCTGAATGAGTAGGGCCGTTAAGGTCCTGAAATCAAGGCTGATTGAAACGTAAAAACCTTGACAAAAAGCTGAAAATCAGATATAGCTTAGCATACAGCTTACAACGTCATATTAGTTCAGATTATTTCCGGCAAAAACCGGAAGGTCTTTTGAAAGGAGGATAAGGGTATGGTTAGAAAATCCGCTGTAATTCTCGGAATCCTCGCATGTGTGGTATTGAGCGCAGGGATCTCTTGGGGTTACACCGTAACCGCGTGGCCCGCGCCCGGTATTCCCGGCACAGTTTATTGCGGTGGTAGCGCCTGTTTGAACGTTACTCCCGAAGATTACACACTCAAAGGCCCCGTGGCCCCCGGTTGCTGCGCCCCGCTGGTTCCCGGTATCATTCATGCGGCTCTGAGTATTCCTTACAGAGCAGTGGCTCTCGTAGCTACTCCGCTCTTCCAGGGCGGCAACTGCCCCGGCGACCAATGCTGCAAAGTAGACCTCGGCGAGCCCGCTTTTGTTATGGCAGCCGTGCCTTGCACACCTGTGAACTCATATTGCCCGCCCAAAGGCTGGTAACTCCATCGAGCGTTCAAAAGAGCCGGGTAACCCCCGGCTTTTTTTTCGAACCCCGGATCATTCCGCGTCATAGACCCTAAACCGCCGATTCACAATTAGCCGAAGCTCTCCCCGCTATGCCTTTTCTCTCTCCCGTCTCCAACCAAGAGCCCCGCTCTTTACGCCTTTCCAGAAAATTCGCAAGGGACGCCGCTTAGGTTCAGACCGCGCCGCGCAGAGCGCAGCGAATGCACGTATAAGCTTTCCGGACTCTGAGCTATTCGGTTGCTATGAATCAGCGGCTCTGCTAGGCTGAGCTTACTGACCCCATTCACCTGACTGAAAAATTGCGTACACCTATATCGGCGATTCACTTTGCTCAGCTACAATGGGAGAATTCGATATGCTGAACGTGAGTGAGTAGTAATGGCAAAAAGAGGCGTTTCTCTCTCTGAAGTTCATCGTAGTGTAGGCGTCCCCAAAGGCGCCAACATCTTCAAGCGAATGTTTGCCTTCTTTGGGCCGGCTTATCTGGTGAGTGTCGGGTACATGGACCCAGGGAACTGGGCCACCGACCTTGAAGGCGGCGCCAGGTTCGGGTACCAGCTCCTCTGGGTGCTGGTCATGTCCAATGCCGCGGCAATACTCCTGCAAACCCTTTCGGCGCGCTTGGGCATCGTTACCGGCAGGGATCTGGCGCAGGCATGTCGGGACAACTACCCGCGATCCGTCAACTACATGTTGTGGTTTCTCGCGGAAATAGGCATAGCAGCATGCGATTTAGCCGAGGTCCTGGGTACGGCGATTGGCCTCAATCTTCTTTTCGGCCTGCCTCTCCTTTGGGGAGTGCTGCTTACCGGCGCGGACACATTCTTGTTCCTTGCGATACAGAATCTCGGGGTGCGGAAGTTCGAGGCCTTCATCCTGGGGCTTATCACAGTAATCGGAGGTTGTTTTCTCTTTGAGGTAATCGCTTCGACCCCGGATTGGAAGATGGTGGCTTCCGGGTTTGTGCCGTTCGCGCCGGCGGGTTCACTCTACATTATTATGGGCATAATCGGCGCAACGGTGATGCCGCACAATCTCTATTTGCACTCAGCCCTGGTGCAGACACGGGCATACGACAATTCGTGGGAAGGTAAAAAGCAGGCCTGTAAATACAATTTTATCGATTCCACTATAGCGCTGAACGCCGCCTTCTTTGTGAACGCCGCCATTCTCATTACTGCGGCAGCCACGTTCCATAGAAACGGCATCCTCGTCACGGAATTGCAACAGGCGCATCAGTTGCTGTCCCCGCTCCTGGGCACTGCGCTTGCCGGCATTGCCTTTGCCGTGGCGCTGGTGTGTGCGGGTCAGGCTTCAACCATTACGGGGACTTTGGCCGGCCAAATCATCATGGAGGGCTACCTCCACCTTAAGATACGCCCCGTGCTGCGTAGGCTCATCACTCGTATGGTGGCCATCGTTCCCGCGGCGCTTACGATTTACTTCGCAGGTGACGGAGGTTCCTACAAGCTGCTGATTCTCAGCCAGGTAATACTCAGTATGCAGCTGCCGTTCGCTATTATTCCGCTGATTCAGTTCACAAGTAACCGGGAAACTATGGGCGACCTGGCCGTTTCCGGATGGCTGAAGGTGTTGTCTTGGGGCGTGGCCGTCGGGCTCGTGGGGCTCAATATCAAGCTCATCGGCGAACAAGTGGCGGACTGGGCCGCTACCAGCGCCGAGCCCGTCTGGATCTACGGAGAGGTAATTCCATTCCTCTTCGCCTTGTTGTTTCTGCTGCTCTATATCACGATCAAGCCGTATATAGATTTCAAAAAGGCGGAAAGCATCCCTGCGTGGAAGACGCTCAAGAACTTTATCCGCCCTAACGAGGACCACCTTGATCTTGATACGCCGGAATACAAGCGGGTAGGGGTCGCTCTGTCCCACACTCAAAACGACAAGGCGGTATTGAGCCACGCCTTGCCTATAGCGAAGCATCACGACGCAGTCTTGTGTCTGCTCCATGTTGTTGAGGGCGCGAGCGGGTCGGTGTTCGGGCGAGACGCCTTTGACGCTGAAACAAGGCACGATGAAGATTACCTCAACCAGTTGGCCGCGAGTCTTGGACATAGGGGCGTAGAGGTGGAAGTGTCCCTGGGGTACGGTAATGTCTCCAAGGAGATCATCAGGATGGCGCAGGAGGACAAGATCGACCTGCTCGTTATGGGGGGGCACGGACACGGCGGATGGGCCGGTATGTTGTTCGGGGCTACCGTGGCGCCGGTTCGGCATGGTCTTCAAATACCTATTGTGGTGGTGCGATAGGCGGCTTGCAAAGGGGCAATGAATGCGCAAGGGCGGCGTATCGCCTTACCTTAGTCCTTGGTCGGTCGGCGCCTTTACGGCTGCGCGAGCGGCGTTGTACGTCACACTTGTTGTCTTCATAGCCGCTGAGGTATGTTCTCGGGTTGCTTCCCTGACGTTTCAGGTGTGGGACGACGGTTTCATGGTCGTGAGATACGCCCGCAACTTGCTCACATACGGAGGGATAATCTGGAACCCGGAAGGTCCGCCCGTCTACGGCGCCACTTCGGCGCTTTACGTTTTCTGGATGGCGCTCTTCAAGTGGAAGATCGCGGCTTCCATCCCCACTGCGTTTTTTGCCTCCGTGAGCGCCGGCGTAGTCTATCTCGCTCTGCTCATTTATGCTCTGGAAAGCCGCATCAACGCTTCTCATTTGGCTAAAACGCTCGGCGTCGGGGTGGCTGTTTGCGTAGCCGTGGCAGCCCGCAGGCAGCTCGCCGTGCACTTCGAGAGCGGTATGGACAGCACCTTTGCCCTGGCGTTTGTCATCGCGTTCATCCTATGGGCCGACGTGTGGGCGAAATCATTGGCCCCGAAAAGCCGCTCCAGTGCGCTGATGGGGGTCTTCGGCGGCCTACTGTACAGCGTCCGACCCGATCTCACGGTGTTTCCCGCTGCGGTGTTCGGCGCTATCTTCGCCTTGTCCATCAAACGTGAACAGCGCCATGCGGCTGCATTCGCCGGGTCGGTGTTCGTGGCCGGCGTGATCCTCCAAATGGCTGCTGCGTATGTGTATTTCGGGAGTCCTACACCGCTTGCCTTCTTCGTCAAATCGCTAGGCGTCTACGGCGCCGCCATGAAACAGGTGTATGGCGGAGAATCCCGGCGGCGCCTCTGGGAGTTTTTGGTCGTGTACTGGCCGTGTTTTGCGATCATCGGAGGAGGGGTAATTCACGCCGGCTTGAAACGTGATCGCTCCGACAACGTTGTTGACGCGAGTCTCGTTCTCGGGGTCGTGTTGTTCATGGCGTATTATACCTTTGGTCCACTGCAAATCATGCCCTTCGAGGCGCGATTTTACTATCCCGTAGCTCCGGTCCTGCTCTTCGTAAGCGCCCGCTGCGCAGCTCGTATGCTTGACGGTGTTCCTTCTTTCGGACAAACGGCGCCTGTAGGGTTGTCTTTTCTTGTGCTGTGCGCCTGTTTATCGGGGCTATTCGTCGGTTCATGGAAACTCAGTCGCTGCGTGTCGCGCTTGCGTACGGCCAACTATCATCTCGGCTTCAACCTGAGCGTGGAATACCTGAGCCGCTACGCCACGATGTGGCCGGCCCTGGAACAAACGGCTCCGCTCCCTGACGATTGCGTTATCGCCGCCACGGAAGTTGGTCGCCTGGGCGTATTCAACCCCACGAAACGGATAGTGGATCTCACCGGCCTAAACGATACCAATACGGCCCTGCATGGGTTTTCCTCCGAACGTCTCCTGGTGGAGCAAAGCCCGGACATCATCTACACCCCTCATCCGGATTACGCCGAAATGCTGAAGTCGATTACCTCGCATCCGCTGTTCAGTGCACGATACGACTATTATCCGGCGAGCGAGTTGGGGACCATCCTGGGAATAGCTGTGAAAAAGGCGAAAGATTACCCGAACCTGCGGGACCGACTAAGCCAAATGCGTCGGCCGGAGTGAAAAAGGCGAGAGGCTGAGATGAAAATCCCCCGAGGGAGATCTTCATCTTCATGCGGGTAGCGGAAGAGGGGAGTCTTAGGACCACTAAAAGGCCTTTGCCCCGCTACTACCGATGTGCTTTCAAAAAAGTAAGATCGGCGGAGCTTTGTTTGCAAAGCAGGTTTTTCCAACCTCTTTCTAAGACATTTGTGATGGTCGCCGAAAGCGGCATTTTCTCCTTGAGAAAAGCCGCTTTCGGCAATTGCGAAAGTTCTTGAAGAGGGGTTTGGGGAGAAACTTCTTTCAAGAAGGTTCTCTCCAATATTACCTGTTTGATTACGCATTGGTATAAGAGCAGGCGTCTTGCGTTGAAATCTACTCAAGCGACGCTTTACTTGATTCCACTGGTAGCGATAGACCCACCCTGTGTGGAAAGAACATTGCCGGGAGCGCCTACCGGACTTGTAACACTAAGGCCGCGATTTGTATTCACGTTCGCTGAATTGGTTCCCGCTGCGCCTACGGGGTCTACAGCGCCGACTGCGCTTGTAACACCGAGTCCCGGGTTAAGATTCACGTTCGAGGAATTAGTAGCGGACGCTCCTGCATTTACAGCGCCCACGGCGCTCGTTACGCCAAGTCCCGGATTTGTGTTCACGTTCGCTGAACTTGAATATCCGCTGTTGTTCATGGGCTCTCTACTTGTCACAGGCGCAGCGACAGTTGAGGGATAGCTCGATCCTACGGTTCCACCGCTGTTGGAGTTCACGCTCAGGGTGGCCGCTGTTTCCCTGCTTGTCACAGGCGCTGTGCCGGACGAGGAAGGTACACCGGCGCCGTCTGCGGACGTTGAGGGATTGACCGCGTTTTGCGTGACAGCCGGGTTTGGCACTGAAGTTGGGGCGGATGGATTCGTTGACGCATTCACGTTGCTGCTTGAAACAGAGGGGTTGGTGGGCGCGACTACCGAGCCGGACACATCCCCGGAGATGCCCTTTGAGCCCGACGCAGCGCTGTTCACGGCAGGATTTGACGATGTGGCGGACCTGCTCGCAGAGGCGGCCGGTACGCTCGTCACAGCCGCGGCGCCTGTGTTAGCGGCTCCGGCTGCGTTCGGGGAGGCCATATTCCCGGGGGACGCCATACCGCTCGCGGCCGCTCCGGTGGGTCCAACAGCCGCTCCGGATGCAGAAGCGCCGGCTGAAGCGGCGGCTCCGGCGCCCATTGCCCCCGCGCTCGGGGCTGAGGCGGCTCCGGCCGAAAGCGCAAAAGCCGTTGAACCTGATACTGCCATGAGAGCTAATCCGGCGATAAATGCGTTTGTTTTCCTCATAATAATTCTCCTTAGTAATGGGTTCACAATTGTCACATTGAATAATTTCAGTACGTGCATGCGAGTGGGTTCGATGACATTTAAACTCTGCTCCGGCGTCTATGCGCACTGAAAGAGAGACTTCCAGCGCCTAGACCACGCAAACGGTATTCCTTTATGACAAGGTATAGTCGGAATTCGCCAAGTCAAGGATACTATGTGTGTTTCAGCGCATTTATTGGTCTTTGGATATAAAGTAGGCGCCGAAGCTAACGAAAAGAAGACGTTGATGGTGAGGTATGATGAGTATTTTTAAGGGTTAAGCGTATTAATTAAAGCATTGTGTGGTAAACGAGAGTATGCTATTACAATAACAGCTATTGTTATACGTTTGTTATTGGAGATGCTCCAGCGATGAGTAAGAAAACTCTCTTCCTTGCGGTTATGGTGGCTTACTTGTTAAATGCGAATTTAAACTCCGAAGCTATGCCAATTTTGGCAAATCAAATAACCGCTCTTACAACAACAGACCAGTACCGAAGTTTCCCTCCTAGCGGAGCTTCTAATCCTCTCGTATCCCCTTCGAGGCCTTTAGAAGCTGCCATTCTTTCAGTATCGAGTCATTGTCTGGAAGGAATACTGCCGAACATACCGAATTTACAAGTCGGATACATTTATACTTTTGGAAATAATGCCCAGTCGGGTCGTCTGACTTTGGACTATCTGCTTCCAGTCAATCTAAATACGAATTCAGTTGTGTTCGGTGAAGCTCATTCAGAGTGGCAAGACTACTGGAACACACAAGCACAGGGCCTAAACCAGCGTATTGACATTTCAATGGGTGGTGGGTGGCGAAAAATAATACACGAAAATTTGTTCGTTGGTATTAACGGTTTTTTCGATACGGCGAAAATCGATACTATTTGGTATCAATCAGGGAGCGCAGGCCTTGAAATGGCGGAACTGATTAGAGACTTTGATGTTATAGATCTAAATTTCAATTGTTATGGTAGGCTTTTTGAAGGTTCACTTCTACGCAACGCATTTAGGTATGGGCCTTCCAACTTCGATGTGGAAACCGGTTATTCTCACCAAGTTTGGGAAAACGGACCCGATCTCCGATTAAAATTTGCAGCATACAAGCAGGATATAGGTGAAAGCGTATATGGTCTTACCACTGGAGCCGAACTGACGAGCCAGAATGGATTGTTAATGGTAAAGTATGAGTACGGCCGAGACAAAGTAAATGGTGACTATCATAGCTTTGGGACCAATATTAATTGTGGTCTTCAACTTGAAAAGCTCTTTAATGGGGAATTACCGCTTACTTTGCCGGAACCCTTGTTTCGTAGCCCTAGAAATTTTCGACGATTACTTAGCAAACCCGTTGTGAGGTCAACGTCTCGGCAGTGGGCTGAAATCACTTCATCGTCGGGAAAAGGCGGCAAAGAAGGAAATCGGAAAGAGGAGGCACAGCGAGTTGTCCGCAGGATTGGAAATTCCCAAACAATTCAGTTAAGCCATGTCAACGGTGGCTTTCCGAGGTTTGCGAATTTTACTGCACCGCCTGTAACTAACGCAGAACTCCGTGCTACTAAGAACACACGTATAACACTCACGATAACTTCGCCGACCGGCTTTACATTTAATAATAACACGCTCTTGGTAGGAATAAGAGACAATGCAAAGAACGTAAATGTAGGCGTTGATATTGCTCACGCTATTTCACCGAATACCACGGTTGGAACTACTCCTATTACTACAACTTTGATTTTCAACGATCCCACCGCTGCTCAGACTTTGGCAGCAGCAGGTGGAGGAACAGGAATTTGTGACATAGTGTTTCTGGCGGGTGTATTCGGGCCTGTGAGCACAACTCCTCCTATAATGTATTGGCAGGCGACTGTTGATTTTTTACAGTAGCTCGATCATGGAGAAAGATGATTTTTTATCTATGCCTCTGTAGATGCGACTGTATTCACCAAAACGGCGCCGCGTTTAGCCGAGAAGATAGCTTTTTGAGGGGATTTAGGTAAAATGACGCCAAAGATCGGCGCGTATGTATGTTCTTTGTAGTCGTTCAGAGTATGTAAGACGGCTCGACGCTCGGTGGTGGTTACGTTTTCGTCCTGAGCGCCCGAGCAATCAAGTGTCTGAGCTGATACCGATGTGCCGGCCGGCAAGAAAGTAATAGAGGCGTATCTTTTATTGCAAAGCAGGTTTTTCCAACCTCTTTCTAAGAAATGGGTGATAATTGCCGGAAGCGGCATTTTCTCCTTGAGAAAAGCCGATTCCGGCAATTGCGAAAGTTCTTGGAGAGGGGTTTGGGGCATAAGCGCTACCTTTAAATGGAAATCATTACGGATGTTGATTACCGGTTTTAATAATTTCAGGTAGTTACAACCCTTAAGTTAGCGCCTATGGGGGTTTGGGGAGAAACTTCTTTCAAGAAGGTTCTCTCCAGTATTACTTCTTTGATTACGCATTGATATGAGAAGACGCGGCCGATCTCCGGAATGTGATCGAATTACGCCCATTGGAGGAATGAATTGCCCATATTGGATGATACGATCATCACTGTCTACGGCGCTGAATGGTGTCCGGATGCGAAACGTTCTCGGCGTCTCCTGGATGGAAAAGCTGTTACATACACGTGGCGGAATATCGATTCGGACCCGGCCGCCGAAACCTTTGTCCGTCAAGCCAATGGCGGATCGGTCAGGATTCCGGTGATCGTCTTCCCCGATAACACCGTGTTGATCGAACCCAGCGACGCTGACCTGGAATGGAAGCTCAACGAGCTTTCCCTCTAGTGGCGAGCCGTAACCGCGGTCTTTGCCGCCGTAGGTGATCTTAGTGACGGAGCCCCAGAAACGTAGTCTCAATGCGAAAGAGATAGTGGCGGACATACGGGCCGGCATGAGCGACGCGGAGTTACAAGAAAAATACCGGCTCACGAAAGCGGGACTTCACAAGGTCGTCGCTAAACTCATGGCCGCGGGTGCTCTTTCGGCGAAACCAAAGCCTCCGCCACGAGAGCGGGCTCCTGCGCAGGCCCCGGAGTCTCCGGACCCCCCTGCCGTGGATGCTCAGTACCAATTTGCGCGTCCCAAGACAGCTGCTCAGCAGGACCTCTGGACTTGTCCCTCATGCGCTTTCCCTCAGCCGCGACCCGAAACCGAGTGCGCACGCTGCGGGCTGGTGATCGCCAAGGCGTCATCTCACCCCGCCGACTCTCCCATGGCGCCTCTGTATCGCCCCCCGGGTTATGGCGATGATGAGCCCCAAGAAGAACAATCCGTCAATTACGGGATGTGGATCCTCGGGGGAATCGCCGTTCTCTTGGTGGCTCTGGTCCTCACCATGTTCCTACGTCAAGGCGGATTCCGCGGCACGAATCGCGCCGCTCTCGGACCCGGGGATGTTCAGTATATCGTGGGGAAGACCTTCGAGTCGCAGGTGCAACAGCAATCCATGTCTATGCCCGTCCTCATTATGTTCTACGCGGACTGGTGAGGCGCGTGCAGACGGATGGATTCCGTCTTCGAGGAACTCGCTAAGCAATTTGAAGGAAAAGCAGTAGTCGGGAGGATCAACAATAGCGAAAAAGATCTCTTTCAGGTGTTCGGCGTTAGATTGCTGCCGACTATATATCTAATCCGCAACGCCGAAATCAAGGAAACCATGGTGGGGATGCAAACGAAGCAACACCTGAATACCATTCTTACTAAGTATCAGTAAAGGTCGCCGCGTATCTGCATGGAAGAGGGTTTCATACCGATGTGCTATCAAAAAGCAAGATCGGCGGAGCTTTTGTTGCAAAGCAGTTTTTCTAACTTCTTTCTAAGAAAATTTATGATAATCGCCGAAAGCGGCCTTTTATCCTTGGGAAAAACCGGTTTGCGCAATTGCGAAAATTCTTGGAGAGGAGTTTGGGGAGAAACTTCTTTCAAGAAGGTTCTCTCCAATATTACTTCTTTTATTGCGCATTCGTATTATACACGGGAAGCCTCCGTTTCCCCGCAAAAAAGAACATAGAAGCCACGGCGCCGATGAACATGAGAGCCGAGCCCGCCATGAACATAAAAGGCAATCCCCCTAAGTCGGCTAAAACCCCCCACACCAACACGGAAAGGTTAATCCCCACCCCGAACGATCCCGTGAACAACGCCACCACGACCGCTCTGTTGCTCTCATTGGACCTATCCACCATGCGGGCCATCATGGCGGGGTACGAAATACCCTGAACCACGCCGAAGAGCGCCCCCAGCAAGCACACATGCAGCATTGAATGTATCTGGGATGTGAACCCCAGGTTTATGCCGAACCCCACAAGGCACACCAGGATAATTCGGTCGCGGTTCACCCTATCCAGGAGCGTACCCAGCAAGATTCGCACGGCGATAAGACTTATTCCATACCACACAAAGAAAAGGCCGGCGGAAAACCCCATGCTACGCGCCTGAAGCGGCAGAAAATTATTCATAGCCGCAAATCCCGAGCCGAAGATCACCGCCATAGCCATCATGGCGGGATAGCCCGGTTGCAGGGCCGTGTTGAAGAACCCGTGCATCACCGGCCGTTCGCCGGTTTTAGGGGGTTCCTTGACTGCCAGGGCAAAGGCCATGCCTATGACCCCGAAGGCTATAAGCAAGGTGAAATAGGCCGTGTGTCCCCACCGGGTGAGAAAAAGCTCGCCGATATACGGACCTACGGCCACGGCCATTGAGCCGGACACCCCGAAAAACCCGATGCCCTGGGCGCGCTTCGCGGGTTCCACAATGTCCACAATTGCGGTGGCGCATGCATTGAAGCACGCCCCAAAGGCCACGCCTTGGGCCAATCTCACGAGAACCATCAGTGGCGAATAGTGGCTGAAGAATAAAAAACCGGCGTTGCTCAAGCCCATGAGTAACACCCCGACAATCATGAACTTTTTGCGACCGTGTTTGTCGATGAGCGGCGCCACCAGCGGAAGCGTCCCTAAAGTGGTGATCCCAATTGCGCCCATGACGATACCCACATCGACCTTGGAGCCCCCCATTTCGACGATGATAACAGGGAGAAAACTGAGCGTAGAAACAATCAGGAAGAGGCAAAAATTCGTGCCGGCAATAAGGAGAAACTGAGTATTATAAAAAATATTAGCCATGTATATGAATTCTTCGAGGCCTGGATTGTCGCAATCATCGACGATCGCGGCCTTCGGCTGATCTGATACTAATGCGTACTCAAAAAAAGTAATATCGAGGAGAACCTTCTTGAAAGAAGGCTTCTCCCCGAACCTCTCTCCAAGAACTTCTAAACGTGCCGAAACCGGCTTTTCTCAAGGAGAAAATGCCGTCTTTCGGCGAATCTTAAACATTCTCAGATAGACTTCAAGAAAACCTAATCTTACAAAAATGATCTGCGCCAATTTTACTCCGTTGGAAGCGTATTGGTAAGAGTCCTAGTGAGGGCCGACCGAACATCGGCGGCTCGCTCATTCGTGGTGACCTCTCACGTCTATTCTGCGGGGGATGCGCTTGAACTGGGTTCCTCATAGCCCTTATTTCCGCGGAAGATGAACCGTCTCGGTTGACGAGGGACGCTATGGGGTTCGACGGTCCCGCCGGGCATCTGGGGTGAAGTCGGACTCATCACGTCCGGGGACTGAGACGATCCCGACGGAATGCCGGTGTCCGGCGCGCTTGGGTAGGAGCCGTTCGGTGGGAGCGCCTTCATCCGATCCCTTTCGTCCTTGATGTCCTGTTCCGTGATCTTGGAATCGTTCACGGGGGTCTTGACCGGGGCCTTTGTCGACGCGCATCCCATTACAAGACAAGATAGAGCAATCAAGAAGATCAGGACTTTATTCACCTTCGTATCCTCACAAGTAAACAATCAGGAGTAACCACGAGCACAAACAGGGCATACCAATGCGTAAGCAAAGAAGTAATATTGGGGAAAACCTTCTTGAAAGAAGTTTCTCCCCAAACCCTCTCCAAGAACTTTCACAATCGCAAATTTCTTAGAAAGAGGTGGAAAAACCTGCTTTGCAATAAAAGCTCCGCCTATATTACTCTTTTTAAAGCACATCGGTATCCATCTTTGAATCATATAAGGGCGCTTCGGAGGGGAGACAAGTTATCCTCTCCGCTGGTGAATATTTGCGCTCAGGGCTTGCTCCCCGGAGTCACGGCGAAAATCTGAGTAGCGTACACCACATTGTTTTTGCATTGCTTCACCCCGACACCCAGGTACTGGAACTTTGGTGTGAGGATGTTTTTCCTGTGACCGGGGCTGTGCATCCAGCCGGACATCACCTTTTCCGTCCACTTTTCCGTGGTCTTTTCCGTAGTTCTCAGGGCGATGTTCTCGGCGGCGTTTCTCACATCCAGAGCCTTTATTCTCTCTTCGAAGGTTTGTCTGCCCTTGGGGAACTTGTCCGACTCATGGCGCAACAGCGCAATCTCACACATATCTTTCGTGTGAATAAGGGCGCCTTTGTCCAAAGCGTCACTACCCTGAAGCGGTTCAAGTCCTTCTTTTTTCCGCTCCTCGTTGGTCGCCTTGAGGATTCCCTTTTTTATGTCCTTCAACTGAGCCTCGTCATACGTTCCATGGCCCACTATTACAATCCGCTTAGTCTCGGCCCAAGCCGAATCCGTCATCAACGGCGCCGTCAGGAGACTCAGGAGAATTACTCCGCATATTATCATAACTCACTCCCTGAAAGCTGGGATTCAGTGCAGCAATCGTTCATTCGAGTTCAACGCGTTTGGAATGCGTAATCACCGCGCAAACAGCGGACCCTATATTGCTTAATTGGAATCGCTCACCGGGCCTCACCACACGTAATTACAGCGAATTACCCTGTTCTTGGTTGAGCTTCTACTGCTCATCACTATAGCATACTACCGGCAGGGTAGCACGCCTCGACGTGGTCCGGCCCGCTGCGCCGGCGAAGCTGCATGGGCTTCTCGATGATCGCTCCACTACGCTTCCCTCCTGTAGGACGCCTCACTCCCGTTCTCGTTCGGCTCTTTTGGAAAGAACAACCACGCTTTGTGGATTGCACGAGTTGCGCGGCGCGCTTGTAGAAGAGTGCGATGCGGCGTCTCCGTCTGAGTGACTACGCTTTGCATTAAGGTTCTGTCCAACTCTTGCTTCTCCAACTACGAATCGGTGATACAATAAGCCTATGGCGGATGTAAACGTATGTATAGTCGGTTCGGGGATCGTAGGCGCTTGTGTTGCGGCTCGTCTGTCGAAAGCGTTCGAAGATATCGTGGTCCTGGATAGGAATCCCGGGGTCGCTGGGGGTGAAAACCAGACTTCCCGCAATTCAGGGGTGCTCCATTCAGGGATAATCTACGAGCGGAGTTTTCGGCCTCTCAAGGCCGCTCTTTCCGTCTCCGGGATCGGCCTCTGGTACGACTTTTGTCGTCGCGAGGATCTGCCGTGCATCCGAACGGGGAAGCTCATGGTGGCGGTGAACGCAGAGCAAGAGGCGTGGCTCGATACCTATCTGCGCCGCGCTGCAGAAAACGGTGTCCCGAATGTGCGGAAGATCTCCGGGAGCGAGGTCCGTGAACTCGAGCCCAACGTAGCCGCCCTCTCGGCTCTTTTGATCCCGAGCGCCGGCATTGTGGATCCCATAGAGCTTGTGCGGCGCAAATCCCTCATCGCGGAACGGGCCGGCGTGAAGTTCATTCCGTCGGCTACGGTCACGGGATTGGCAATCACACAATCCGAAGTGGAAATTACCCTGCGCTACAGGGACGGCGCCGAGGACGCCTTCACCGCCGAGCTGCTGATTAACGCAGCGGGGACCGGCGCGGTCGGTCTCGCCCGTCTACTGGATCCTGACTTCTCCTTGAGGGCGGCCTTGGTGCGCGGGGACTCCATGAAGTTTTACGGCTCACGTCGGCCGGAACTCCGCCTGTCCGGGATGAACGTCTACCCAACGCCGCTGGTGGTGAACACCGCCTCAGGGCCGCAACACACGGTTGGGGTTCACCTCACCCCCACCTTGGATTGTGCGAACCACAAGCCCGTAATCGGCAATGTGGTGACCGTAGGACCCAAGCTCCTCTCCGTCAGCCACGCCGACGACTACGTCACCCCCGGCCCGCCGCCGGCCGATTATCTCCGCGACCTGGCCTTCTTCCCAGGTCTCCGGGAGAGCGACCTTGAGCCCCACCAGAGCGGCGTTCAAGCGCGACTTGTGGGTTTCCCTGACTTCCACATCGCATGGGATCGAGTGAACCCATCCGTCATCCACCTTGTGGGTATAGATAGTCCCGGCCTGACCTCGGCGCCTGCAATCGCCGAGCGTGTATTCGACATGCTTGCCGGCGCTCGACTGAGAAAAGAGTAGAAGTTGAGGCGGATGGGCGTGCGATTCTCTGTGGACCTTTTGCGGTATGGAATGTATATTTCCTTCGACAGACTGATGTGAGCCTTTCCAAACTGCGGTTAATATATCGGCACAGGTATGCCATGCGAGCCTTTCGTCCGGTAGTCACCATAATTGCGCTCGGCGCATTGGCGATGTTTGCTCAATCCCAAAGCCACGGGGCTACCCGCATCTCGCTCTTGATGGCTACCGGTATGCCGGGAAGCTCTTTTTATCATAATGGACTGAGCATGGCCTCCATGTGGACCACCAAGCTCCGCGATATAGGGATCAGGGTTTCGGCGGCCGTCTCCGAGGGATCTCTCGAAAACCTCGAGGCCATTCGCATCGGCGATGCGGACATTGTTTTGGCGGATGAGCTTTTCTGCGCAATGGCGCAAAACGGCGTGGGCTTGTTCAAAGGCCGCACCGTCAAGGAGCTGCGCAGCATCGGCTACATGTGGCCGGAAGCGCTCCATCTGGTCATCCGATCCAACAAAGCGACTACGGGCACAATTCAGGATGTGAACGGGCTTACCATGACGGTGGAGCCCGCCGACAGCGGCGCCCGGTTTATCATCGACGCCCTCATGAAGGATGGAAAGGGGAACAAATTCAAGATCCGGCGACGACCCATGAACTACGTATCCGCTGCCGAGGCTTTACGGAGAGGCGACATTTCCGTGTTCACGCTCATGGGCGGATTGCCCTCAACCGTGGTCACTTCCCTGTTGGCGGATATGAAGACGCCGCTTACGTTCCTCAATGTCCCTTCCGCTCGAGTAGAGGCCGTTCAAAAGGAATATCCCACCGGCATGATTCAATACGCAATCCCCGCCGGAACGTATCCGAATCAGCCGCAGCCCGTCAATACCATCGCTCAAAGGAGCGTCCTGTGCGTGGCAGCTTCCCTAGATGCTCCGATTGTGTACGCTTTAACCAAGGCCCTCTTCGAAAACCTGGAACAGCTGGGCAAGTCCCACCCGGCTATGCGAAACATCACCATGGAAACAGCGGTCCAAGGGCTGAGTGTCCCGCTTCATAAAGGCGCCGTTCAGTATTACAGAGAGAAGAACATCACGGTTCCGGCGCAGGCGCAGAGCGCCGCCTCGCAGGCACGAAAGTAACCACGGCGCCAGTTCGCCTGGTTTGCTCAACCCATTGAAATCACACTTGGATGATTAAGAAACACATCCACTCACACGTATACTCAGGAGGCTAGAATGCGAGAAGCGTATATCATTTCAGCGGTGAGAACGCCGGTAGGCTCTTTCGGCGGCGCTCTTACCACCGTTCCCGCGGTGGATCTAGGCGCCTTGGTGATTAAGGAACTGCTGCAGCGCACAGGGGTTGATCCCACTCAGGTGGACGAACTCATCTTCGGGTGCGTACTGCAGGCGGGCCAAGGGCAGAATGTCGCTCGGCAAGCGCTCATCAAGGCCGGCATTCCGGAGACGGTCCCGGCCATGACCATTAACAAGGTGTGCGCCTCGGGCTTGCGATCCGTGTCCTTGGCCGCGCAGATCATTAAGGCCGGTGATGCGGACATCATCGTAGCGGGCGGCACGGAGAACATGTCCGCGGCCCCCTACAGCCTCCCCAAAGTGCGCTGGGGTGTTAGGATGAACGACGGAGCCGCTGTCGATCTCATGGTCCATGACGGCCTCTGGGACGCCTTCAATAACTACCACATGGGGATCACGGCCGAAAACGTCGCCGAGCAAAACAACATCTCCCGGGAAGCCCAAGACGCCTTTGCCTTCCAAAGCCAACAACGGGCGGAAGCGGCGATCAAGGAAGGCAAATTCAAAGATGAAATCGTTCCCGTGGTGATTCCTCAGCGCAAAGGTGACCCCAAGGTAATCGATACGGATGAACACCCGCGGCTCGGCACGACAAAGGACGCCCTAGGTAAGCTCAAACCCGCTTTCAAGAAGGACGGCTCGGTCACGGCGGGAAATGCGTCGGGTATTAACGACTGCGCCGTAGCGATCTTGGTTATGTCCGGCGAAAAGATGAAAGAGCTTGGTCTCACGCCCATGGCGAAGATCGTCTCGTACGCCTCGGGCGGAGTTGATCCTTCCGTCATGGGGCTGGGTCCCATTCCGGCTACGAAGAAGGCCCTTGAGAAGGCCGGCCTCACCATTGGCGACATAGACCTCATCGAGGCGAACGAGGCCTTTGCGGCCCAGGCCCTTGCCGTGTCCAACGAGTTCAACTTCAACCCGGATATTCTGAACGTCAACGGCGGCGCTATTGCCCTAGGACATCCCATCGGCGCTTCCGGCGGACGCATCCTAACCACGCTGCTCTACGAAATGAAACGCAGGAACTCGAAACGGGGCCTTGCAACCCTGTGCATAGGCGGCGGCATGGGCGCAGCCATAATTGTGGAACGACCTGAGTAATGCCGCTCGGCGATCAGAGAAGTACTATCGGGAGAACCCTTGAATATGGCTTCTCCCTAAGCTCCTACTTGGCGCAATCTCAGGTAAACCATTCCTGCTGTTTCGCGTCCGGCAGCGCCACTCAAGCCAAATCAGGACTCATACCGGTTCGCTTTTTAAAAAGTAAGACTGGTAAAGATCGTTTTTGTCAAGAGGGTTTTCCTAACTTCTATCTGAGAATGTTTGAATAGCCGAAAGCGGCATTTTCTCCTTGAGAAAAGCCGGTTTCGGTAATTTTGAAAGTTCTTGGAGAGGGGTTTGGGGAGAAACTTCTTTCAAGAAGGTTCTCCCCAATATTCTTTGAAAGCGAATCGCGATCACGGTCGCAGCCGTTGGAAGATATGGCCCAGGCTGTGCGACTGGGTTGCGAGATAATCCTCGAGGGTGAAATAGCCTGCGCTTTCGAGCTTCTTCGCAAGAAAGAGGAAGAGATAGGCTGTTTGCACAGCGTCTTCGAGGGCGTGATGGCGGGTGAACACGGGTAAACCGTATTCCTCCGCAAGCATGGAAAGATTGAAGGACTGCAATGGATTGTGCCCTGAGCGGGTCCTGCGTAGACGCTCCTCGTGAACGTGGGCCATGCGCATGGTGTCTAGGTTGGGGTTGAGCGGCGGCGCTCCCAAGAAATCATGGCCGGCTCGGTTCAAGAAGAGACGATCTATCTCCATGAAGTGTCCCACAAGGACGGCGTCTCCGCAAAAGCGGATGAAATCCGGGAGGGCATCGGACAGGTGAGGCGCCGGTTTCAAGGACTCAGGTGTGATGCCGTGAATCATGGTGCTGCCCTTGGGCACATCCTGCGTCGGCTGCACATATGTATGGAATGTCTCACCAGGGAGAATCTTTAACTCTTTGATGGTGACGGCGCCCAGCGACACAATTTCGTCCCGCTTGAGGTTCAGGCCCGTGAGTTCCGTGTCGAACACCACAAAGCGGTAATCCGCCATACCCCGCGAGCGGTCAAATTGCGCAAATATCGCATGGTTTTCCACGATAGCAGGATGCTTCTCCCGGCGTGTTCCAGGCCGAAGACCCTTCAGAAAGTCGCTAAATCGTTTAAAGGGCATGCTCCCGCCTCTTACTCCACGACGCGGAATTCGTCTCGCACGTAGGATCGGATGTCGTCGATAACGGAAAAGGCCTGCTTAAGGGTTTGCTTTTCGGGCTCAGAGAGTTCCGCCGGATCGATGTAGTTGTGGGGCGGTTCGTCTCGATCGAGCATACGTAGCTGCCCTACCAATCTCAATTGCATTTGGAATTCATACGCGTCGCGTGTTTCGGTGTAGAGTTCATGTGGGATGTGGCCGGCTTCGTCGAGCAGCCTCAATCGAGTGAGGGTGTTCGTCTCCTTGATACCGTGTTTCAGGGCCATGACGCGAGCGAAATCCACAAACGGCACAAGGCCACGCGTCTTGAGATCCAGCCTGTTCTTGTGTTCGCCGTCCTTTTCCACGACAAAGTTACGGAAAAACGTGAGCGGCGCCTTCCCGCTCAGGCAATCCTTAGCCAAGTGCATGAGAAAAAGCCCGCGCTCAGGGGCCTCGATGGTGAGGTAATCCCTCAGATCTCCGGCCGGCCGGTGGTGGCCGAACACGTGCCGGAAATCGAAAAAAATCTTGGCATGGAGCATCTGTTGGGGCTCAGGCGTGGTCATCCAGTGCTCGAAATAGTTCTTCCACACCACGTAGGGTTTGCGCCACTTCGCGTTGGACGCCATCATGCGACCCGGACACGGCGGATAGCCGCACTGCTCGAGATGAGTTATTACCTGGGCCGCCAACGTACGGAAATACATACGAGCGATCTTTTGTGACTCCGGGTCCTCGGCCGGCGTCTCGTAAATGAGAGCGTTGTCCTGGTCCGTCTTGAAGGTTTGTTCTTTTCGTCCCTCGCTGCCGAAGGTTATCCATGAGAATGCGCAGGGTTCCGGGCCGAGTTCCGCGTGGATCAAGCCGATGAGCTTCACCGCAATGTGATCGTTGATAACGGTGATGACTTTGCAGATGTCGTTCGCCTTGGCGCCTTGCTCCACTAGGGATTTCACCACATACGGCGCATTGCGTGCGATACGATGGAGTCCCTCGATGCGCGATTCCGTCTGTATCTCACGGAGCAGGCGCACGGGAGAAGCGCTCTGGTGGACCATGAGATCATGGGCGGTAACCACGCCGATGATTGCATCCCCTCGGCGGACAGGTAGGTGGTGAGCGTTCAAACGCATCATCGTCAACAGGGCTGCGAAACACCCCGCATCCGCGGGAATCGCGTGTAGCGGGCTACTCATTACGTCCGACACGTGGGTCGAGTAGTCTAGGCCGGCGCTGACGATCCGCGCCCGCAAGTCCTTTGTAGTGAGTATTCCCACTGTTTCACCGCCCGGATCGGTCACCAGAAGGGAACCCACTCCCAGGACGGACATACGCTTGGCCGCCGCTTGAGCGCTCTCGCTGCCGGTTATGCTCTCAGGGAGGCGTTTAATAACATCCGCCGCCGTGAGGGTGAAAAGATGAAAGCGGTCCTCCGTTACCCCACGGAGGCCGTCTACTCTGAGCGCTGAATACGCCGTGTCGATGAGTTCTTCCGAAAAGCTTTTGAGGAAATACCCCGCGAACGAGGTGTGTTCGCGAAGCAAGCGCCTGAACATCTCTTTCGGGAGAAACAGACAGAATGTGTCCTCAACGGTTTCGACGGAGAAATTGGCCTTCGAGTCCCGTAGTATCCCTAAAGCCCCGAAGTAAGCCCCTTCGCCTCGGAAGTCCTTTAGGGTCACTGCGCCCTGCGGATCCGTAAAGTAGACCTTTACGCCGCCGCTCCGCACGATGTGCAGGAAATCCACAGGACTTTCGCCCTGTCGCAACACCCGCATTCCTTTGGGGAAGAAATCCACCCGGAATTCGACCGCAAGCCGGTCCAACGCCGCCGCGGGCAGCTCATGAAACGGCAGGGTCCGCTCAAGAAACCGCCGAATGGACGCAGGATCACTGGTATGAGAATCACGGTCGTCCACCATACCGTCTCCTTATGTGAGCGCTTTCACGAATAATATCGGGGAGAACCTTCTTCAGAAAAAGATTCAACCATATTCCTGGTCTAAAAACGCCACCCGTATGGTCTTACACTGATGTGCTTGCAAAAAAGTAAGATCGGCGGAGCTTTTTTGCAAAGTAGGTCTTCCAACCTCTTTCTAAGGAATTTGTGATAATCGCCGAAATCGGCGTTTTCTCTTTGAGAAAAGCCGGTTTCGGCCATTGAAAATGTTCTTGGAGAGGGGTTTGGGGAGAAACTTCTTTCAAGAAGGTTCTCCCCAATATTACTTCTTTGCTTAGGCATTCGTGTTAATCTTCTCGACGAGAGCGCCGGCTTGTCGAATGACGCGGAAAATCTCCTTGAGTGTGCGCTTTTCCAGGTCCGAAAGGGCATCAGCGGTCACTACAGCGCCCTGCTCGGAGCCTTCCTCTATTGCCCTGAGCTGGAGCGCCGTAATGAGCTGCCGCTGAAACTCATACGCAACGGTGAGGTCCCGACGCAGCTCCGTGTCGATGATGTTCATTTCCCATAGCCTGTCGAGGCGCGCCAGGGTGTTGGTTTCCTCGATCCCATGCTGGAGCGCAAAGAGCCGCGCAAACCCCACGATGGGCTCGACGCCCCGGCGTTCCAGGTCCAGCTCGGGTTGGAGCGCCCCCGACCATTCCAGGGCTGCGTCACGGAAAAAGGAGACGGGCGGCCGTCGTCTGAGGCAATCCTTTACCAGCGCCGGGAGTGCGGCGGCTCTCCAAGTCGGTGACCGCATGATGTGTCTCCGCAGTGGGTCTGCTAGACCCATGTCGCCGTACACGGGTCGCATGTCCACAAGGGCGGCGATGGTCCTCGGGTCCGAGAAGGCCGGGGAGAAGCGATTGTCGATGAAGTCCGGCCACTGAGATACGGGTCTGGGCCACTCCAATTCCGACGGTCTGGTGGAGCGAATATGTGGGAACGGGTCGCATCCGATAATGTGCCCTAACGTGGCCTCTTGTAGGTCCGCAAAGTAGTCGAGGGTCTTTTCTTCCTGAGCGGGCTGCGGTGGATCTTCGTAGATCAGGGCGTAGCGTCCCGGCGCAGGGAAGATTTGTTCCGCACGGCCTTCGGCGCCCAGGGCGAGCCGGCAAAAGACCCCAGGCGGTGGCCCAAGCTTCGGCAGAACGGACACGGTCATGCGCTGAAGCACGTTATCGCCCACAATGGTCATTATCCTGGCTAAATCCGCAGCCCCGGCGCCGCTCTCGATGAGGCTGACGATAAGGGACGCCGCCTTCTTCGTGATGGACTCGATGTCGCACTCCATGCTGCGGTTCACGATCTCTTGGATGAAGATCATGGGGGAAACCCCCTGCGCCGCAAGAATATCTCGAATGTTCACGACCCCTTGCACGGACCCGCCTTCTTCGATAGCCACATGGCTGATCTCGTCGCTCATCATCCTCAGCAGCAGCTCGAATCCTGCGCTGTCCGGGCCTGCGACCTGAAAGGTCGAGTTCATGACGGCTTCCACGGGCGTGGCTGCGTCGAGGCCGGCGGCCACCACCTTGTCCCTCATGTCGCTATCGGAGACAATCCCCACTAAGCGGCCGGCGCTATCCTTCACGAGCAGGGCGTCCACATCATGCTTGGTCATTGCCTGCGCTGCCTGCCGTATTGTAGCGATCCGCCCTATCCACTGCGCCGGAGCCCTAATTAAGTCCCGAGCCGCACGCCGAAACAGCGACGAAGCCCCATGCGCATGGGAGCGAATCCGCTCATACCGTATTTCACGGTACACGGCGCTGATGGTCTCCTCAGAAAACGGGTTCAGGAAATACCGTGTCAATATTGAGGATTGCGCCATCAGCTCGAGGAACATGGATTTCTCCAATTCGAGGCAAAAGACGTCTTCCACGGCCTCGACGGAAAACGCCGGGGTCTTGTCTTGCATGAGGGTCAATGCGCCGAAGCAAAAGCCCTCGCCTGCAAGTGTCGTAATCTGCTCGTCGCTGTTCGTCCCAAGCCGAACGATCTTCACCGCCCCCTTTTGCACAATGTAAAGGGCGCCCAGGTCGCCGTTCCATTGAATGATAGGTTCGCCTTTGGCGTAAAAGCTTACCTTGAGGCGGCGAGCCATTCCCTCAAGGGCGGTCTCCTCCAGGTCGCCGAAGGGCTTCGTGGATCGCAGAAAGTCCATCAGACCCAATGGGATCGGCGAGATACTTTGTGGTGACGGTGGCTCGCTCATGATGCTCCGACCGTTGCATTTGGGGTCGGATTGCCCGACAGTAAGTGGTTTGGTATAGTTGGGATTGCGACGGCGTCTTCGCGTATACTACCAGAGATTCATCGGAAGTATAATGAAGAATTCGCCCTGTGATGGATTATTGGGTGGCTCTGTGCCCCGTGAACGCCGAACCGACCACTTGTCTTGTAAACCGGATTGTCTTATACCAAGGTGCTTTCCATCGAGTAACATTGGTGATGACTATTTTTTGGAAGGTAGGTTTTTCGACGTCTTCCTGAGAATGTTTAATATGCCGAAAGCGGCCTTTTCTCCTTGAGAAAAGACGGTTTCGACCATTTTAAAAGTTCTTGGAGAGGGGTTCGGGATCCAGCCTTCTTCCAAGAAGGTTCTCCTAGATATTACTTCTTCGGCTGCGCATTGGTATTAGTATTCCCCACACTTCGCCGGAGGAGCGCATGTACTTGGAACTTCCTGAACGCAAGACCTACACCGTTTCCGAATTTACTCGGGAAATCCAAGATCTCCTGGAAGGTGAATTCACGTCCGTTTGGATTCAAGGTGAGGTCTCCAACTGCAAGAAAGCGCCTTCGGGCCATCATTACTTTACTCTCAAGGATGAGACGTCGCAGATCCCTTGTGTGATGTTCAAGCCCCAGAGTCGCTACCTCAAGTTCAAGCTCGAGGACGGGCTTCAGATCTTGTGCTGGGGTCGAGTGACGGTCTACGGCGCCCGCGGGGTCTACCAGCTCTCCGTTGACACCATCGAGCCTGTGGGTCTAGGCGGGTTAATGCTCGCATTCGAACAACTGCGTCAACAATTGGCCGCTGAAGGGCTGTTTGACGCCTCTCGGAAGAAGCCTCTACCCAAATTCCCCAAGACCATCGGGCTCGTGACCTCGTCCACAGGAGCGGCAGTTCGAGACATGGTGCGCATCCTCCGACGACGGTTTCGCGGCGTGAACATCATCGTGAGTTCCGCAAGCGTACAAGGCGGCAAGGCGCCGGTGGAAATCGAGGCCGCCATCCAGAGGCTGTGTGAATGCGGCGAAGTTGACGTGGTGATCGTCGGGAGGGGCGGCGGCTCCATCGAGGATTTGCGGGCCTTCAATCACGAGAAGGTGGTTCGCGCCGTGGCAAATTGTCCGCTGCCGATCATCAGCGCCGTGGGCCATGAAACGGATTACACCCTTACGGACTTCGCCGCGGACCTACGGGCCTCGACGCCCTCTACCGCCGCTGAGCTGGCCGTCCCGGACAAACGGGAACTGGAGGAATCCATCTGTGGTCTGCGGGACCGCATGCGTGCGCTCATCACCACGAACATCAAGAGACAAGGGGCCGTGCTCGATGAGCTGACACGACGTCTCTATGACCCACGACGACGGATCCTCGAGAAGCGCCAAACCCTTGACGACTTGACGCTCCGCCTGATGCGTGCCTCCACGAGAAAAATGGAGTCCCACCGAAAGGACTTGATTTCCCTTACCGCTCGTCTGCGACCGGAGAAATTCAGGGAAAAGCTCACTCGGGACGGCAAGACCTTCGAGGATATGGTATCGCGCCTCATGCGGTGCGGCTCGGTACTCACGAAACGCTACCGCGACGAGGCTCAGCCCCTCATGGCGAAGCTGGGGGCGCTCAATCCCTTAGCGGTCCTGGAGCGGGGCTATTCCATCACCTTCAGCGTGGGAACCAAAAAGGTGATTACGTCCGCCTCGCAAGTGGGTATGGGCGCTGATGTGCAGATTCGCGTCTCTGAAGGGGACATCTTCGCTAAGGTGACCGGCCGCCGCCTCGAGGACACCGACGAATCCCCGGAACAAGCCAGCGTCTTCGACATCATCTGAGGCGTTAGGCTAAATGCCTGAGCAAGGCTAGGAAAGCGATTCTCGACTCCGGTCTTCACCAAGCGCACTGCATTTCACAACCGGTGAACCAATTCTCCAAGCAGCGGTATTTTTCGGAATACGACGAATTTTGCGTAATCACTCAGTTACATGCGGCAGCGATACCATAACTATCGAATATTTTTGAATAGCAACTGCGATTTGCCGCTAATAACTGATTGCTTACAACTTTGCTGAGGATTTCCTTGACCTTAGAATCCCGATGTGATTTATTCATTGTTTTAATATAGCGGCAGTCCGCTTATGGCGCATCTTTCTCAAGGGGTTGAAATGAAACAATACAAAACCGAAGATTTACGTAATGTGGTGGTTGTTTCCCACGCCGGCTCCGGAAAAACATCTCTCTGCGAAGCTTTGCTCTTCGATGCAGGGGCCGTGGATCGTTTAGGGAAGGTTCTCGACGGGTCATCCAACTTCGACTTTGAGCCCGAAGAGGTCAAGCGCGGTTTAACCATCGCAACCGCTTTGAACAGCGTCGAATGGAAAAAGAAGAAAATCAATATCCTTGACACGCCCGGAGATCCTAATTTTTCGGCCGAAGTCGTCTCCGCGTTGCAAGCAGCCGATATAGCCTTGCTGGTAATCGACGCCGTGGATTCGCTTAAACCCCTCACGGAAAAGGTATGGGCCGCAATTCAGGATAAGCAAGCGCCGAGCTTACTCGTAATCTCTAAAATGGATAGAGAACGAGCGGATCACGAAAAAGTCCTCACAGACGTCCGTGAAACCCTGCAGATCAAGCCGCTTGTGCTGCAAATACCCATCGGAACGGAAGCGAACTTCAAGGGTGTCGTCGATTTGCTTTCTATGAAAGCCATCATGTTCGACGGTGACGGTAAAAACGTCTCCAGGACCGATATTCCCGCGGATCTCAAGGAAGAAGCCGAATCCAAACGAGAAGTTTTGATCGAAGACTTGGCGGAAGTGGATGACGCCCTCATGGAACGCTACCTTGAAGGAGAACAGCTCGGCGCCGACGAACTAGCCGGCGCATTGAAGCAAGGCATCCTCAAACGCGTGTTTATGCCCACATTTTTGTGCTCAGGGCTAACGAACAAAGGCGGTCAGCCGATCCTCGATGTTCTTGCGGACGCTTGTCCTTCACCGGCCGATATGCCTCCCATAAAGGTTGTGACTCTCTCGGATGAAGAAGAAACCAGGACCATATCCGCATCCGAGCCCTTCTGCGCATTTGTGTTCAAGACCTTGGCCGACCCATACGCTGGCAGACTTACCCTGTTCAGGGTATTTTCCGGGCAGCTTACCCCGGATTCCAACTTCTACAACTCCACCCGCGAGGTAAAAGAGCGTTTCGGGCAGTTGCTCCAGATTCAGGGCAAGACACAGAAGCAGCTCGACGCCGTAGCCGCCGGGGACATTGCGGCGGTGGCCAAGCTCAAGGAAACCCTCACCGGCGACACCATTTGTGACGAAAAGTCCAAGGTGGTTATTCCTCCCGCGGCGTTGCCTCAGGCGGTCATATCCTTCGCAATCGAGCCCAAGGCAAAGGGCGACGAGGAAAAGATCACCCAGAGCTTATCAAAGTTAGCCGAGGAAGATCCTACCCTGACCATAGCCCGTGACCCGAGAACAAATGAGTTCCTCATTTCAGGCATGGGCCAGGTGCACATTGAGGTCACCGCTGAAAAGCTAAAACGCAAATTCGGCGTTGAGGTGAATCTCAAGACCCCCAAAGTTCCGTATAAGGAAACCATCAAGGGCAAAACCAAGATCGAAGGCAAGCTCAAGAAGCAGACGGGCGGTCGCGGGCAATTCGCCGTGGCGTGGCTCGAGTTGGAGCCTCTACCCCGAGGCGAAGGCTTCGAGTTTGTGGATAAGATCGTGGGCGGCGTCATCCCCAGGCAGTACATACCCGCGGTGGAAAAAGGCGTGCAGGAAGCCATGCACGGCGGCTCTCTGGCGGGCTTCCCCGTCATCGACGTGCGCGTAACCGTCTATGACGGCAAGTACCACGATGTGGACTCCTCGGAACAGGCGTTCAAGATCGCCGCATCCAAGGGCTTCAAGAAGGGCGTGCTGGCCGCCAATCCCGTCCTCTTGGAACCCGTCATGAATCTCGAAGTCACCGTTCCCGAGGACGTCATGGGCGACGTCATGGGCGATCTTAACTCACGCAGAGGCCGCATCATGGGCATGGATTCCAAGGGCACGAGCCAAATCGTAAAGGCCCAGGTTCCCATGTCCGAAGTGCTGAAATACGCCTCGGATCTAACCTCCCTGACTTCAGGCCGCGGTCTGTTCACCATGGATTTCTCTCACTATGAAGAAGCGCCGGCCCACGTAACCGAGAAGATCGTGGAAGCCTCAGGCAAGAGACAAGAAGAAGAAGACTAATTGGAACGATTCACCGGGGACAGGGCCGCGCCGCCTCAAGCCCGGTGAATCCTTACCGTTCACCCGAAAAACCCATGGAGCGCCGTTCATCAGACGGCGCTTCTTCATTGCAAGGTAATCGCAACCCTGCACCACGAAGGGGCCGACCGGCTGAAATCCCGCTGTGGAATGGTTCAGCCGCTGAATAATTCCTTACTCCGCCTCTCAGCAGGCGCAGAGCCGCCACAGCTCAACGAATAATGAAAGTGAGTCACATGTCCCAAGGAATCATTCGCGCCGTATGCCTGAGCAAGAAGAAAGGCATCCCCAAAACGGAAGTCCCCTCCGGTGTCCTGGAGGTAGGGTTCGGGTTTCAAGGAGACGCCCACGGTGGAGATTGGCACAGACAAGTTTCGCTCTTAGCTATCGAAAGCATCAACGCAATGGCCGAAAAGGGTGTGGATGTGAAACCGGGCAGTTTCGCCGAAAATCTCACAACCGAAGGCTTCGACCTCGATTCGATACAAGTGGGACGGAAGGTGAAGGTAGGCGAATCCGTTGTCCTGGAAATTACCCAAATCGGCAAGGAATGCCACACCCGTTGCGCCATTTACCACAAAATCGGCGATTGCATAATGCCCAAACAGGGTATCTTCGCAAAGGTTTTGACGGGTGGCCCGGTAAAGACGGGCGATCCCATTTCCTACGTTGATTGCGAATAGGAAACAACTCTTCGTTTTTAAGTCGGCTTGAGTATTCCCTATTAAAAAATATGCCCCTATGTTTTAATAGCGGGAAAGGCTATTAAAGACCTTTTTAATAACGGAGCCGACCATGAAGCGAGGCCTTCAGGGAAGATACGTTCTACGAACTACGGTCTCGGAGAGTTTCAGGGCTTTCGTTCCGTTTCCTCTGCCTCCGGTTCCTCAGTTGGAGATTAATCTGGATCTCCTAGAGAAGGCCAACCGAGCTATAGGACGTTTAGATGCCTTAACTCTACTTCTCCCGAATCCCGCTCTCTTTCTCTATTTCTATGTTCGCAAAGAAGCGGTTCTCTCTTCGCAGATAGAGGGAACCCAATCATCACTTTCCGATCTTCTATTGCACGAATATGAGGGAGCGCCGGGGGTCCTCACAGGCGATGTGAAAGAGGTATCGCAGTACGTGGCCGCTCTTCAGCATGGATTAGATCGTTTGCGAGGAGGTTTTCCTCTTTCGCTCAGATTACTACGGGAGGTCCATGGAACGCTTCTCGCCAAGGGGCGCGGCAGCGCCAAAACTCCCGGTGATTTCAGGAGATCACAGAATTGGATCGGCGGTTCTCGCCCCGGCAATGCACTGTTCGTTCCTCCTCCACCGGAAGACATCATGCAGTGTATGGGTGACCTGGAAATGTTTCTCCACGATGAGCCGGCTCGAACCCCGTTGCTTCTCAAGGCCGCTCTCAGTCATGTTCAATTCGAGACCATTCATCCGTTTCTCGATGGGAACGGTCGCCTGGGAAGACTTCTCATAACCTTTCTTCTTTGTGTGGAAGGCGCTTTGTCGGAGCCGCTTCTTTTCTTGAGTCTCTATTTCAAAACGCACCGTGAGACCTATTACGATCTTCTCCAGAAAGTGCGCATGGAAGGAGACTGGGAAGCTTGGGTGACGTTTTTCATGGAAGGCGTGCGAGAAACGGCTGAGAAAGCCATACAAACCACCCAACGAATTGTAAAGCTGTTTGCCGATGATCGAAGTCGCATTGAAGGACTCGGACAAGCGGCAGGGAACGTCTTGCGCATCCATTCATATCTGCTGATAAATCCTGTCCTGGAGATTCCCAGAGCCTCACACGAGATCGAAATATCGCAGCCGACCGTGACGTCCGCCCTGAAGAGGCTCGAAGACATGGGAGTGGTGAGAGAAATTACCGGCAAAGCGCGGGATCGGGTGTATACCTACTCGGAATATCTAGCTATTCTCGAGGAGGGGACTGAGCCTCTTCATACCAATGTGCTGTCGAACGAGGAATATAGGTGAAGGACATTTTTGTAAGAGCAGGTTTCCCTAACTACTATCAAAGAATGTTTAAATGCAACGCAAGTGGCTTTGTCTCCTTGAGAAAAGGCACGTGCGGCTATTTTTAAAGTTCTTGGAGAGGGGTTTGGGGAGAAACTTCTTTCAAGAAGGTTCTCTCCAATATTACTTCTTTTATTGCACATTCGTATCAGTCCCTCGATGGTAACGATCTTGATTCCAAATAACCCCCCAACCCCTTGTCAGGGGGGTAAGCGTCGGCTCCGTGGTAAAGGTTGTCGGGCAGTATCCGTACATTCCCTTGACAAGGGGGATACTGGGGGTTTAATCCTAAGTATTTAAAATTAATGGATACTTTCAACCTTCGTTGTGACGATAAGTCAGAGTCGTTCTTGGAGAGGGGTTTAGGGAGAAAATTCTTTCAAGAAGCTTCTCCCCGACCGTACTTTCTTGATTGCTCGTTGATATTTACGCGTCGGCGAACAGCGAAATAAACCGGAAGTGTTCCGAATCAAAGAGCCCTAAGTCCGTCAGCTTGAGTTTCGGGATAGGCGTAAGGGCCATGAAAGACAATGTGGCGAACGGGTTTTCCAAGGAACACCCCATTTCTTTCGCCGCTGCGGACAGATCATGGAGCGACGCCCTTACCTCATCAATACCTTGATCCGACATGAGGCCCGCAATGGGGAGGGGCAATCTCGCAATGATCTCACCCGACCGAACCACGGTCATACCGCCGCCCATTGCGACAATTTCCTTTGCGGCAGTCAAGATGTCGTCATCAGTCACCCCCACGGCTATGATATTGTGAGAATCATGAGCCACACTGCTCGCCAAGGCGCCTTCCTTCAGCCCGAATCCCTTGATGAAGCCTTCCCCGACATTGCCGGTTCCTTTATGCCGCTCGATAACCACCATCTTCAGGATGTCGCGATCCGTGTCCGAGACGATCTTCGAGTCCACCACCTTGGGCTCTTCCACCAGGCTCTCCGTGATGATCTGACCCGGAACCACGCCTATGACGCGAATAGAGCCGCCTGTCGCCTTCACCGAGATGTCCTTTACCTTGTCCCAATCCACACGACAGCTCATCGGAGGCTTTACCGCTTCTGAAGGAGACCGCAATCCCAGGAATCGGCCGTTTTCCGCCACCAAGCGTCCCGCCTTGTAGACCTGGGTTATGGTAACGCGCTCGAGGTCATCGAGCACAAGGATGTCGGCGGCGTATCCCGGCGCCAAGGCCCCCAGAGTTGTTAATCCGAAATACTGGGCGGTATTCAGGCCCGCCATTTGTATGGCGCGGATAGGATGTAATCCCAAGCGAATAGCCTTTCGCACAATCGCCACAATGTGGCCGCGTTCCACTATGTCGTTAGGTTCAAGGTCATCCGTGACGAAGAAACAGTTTCTGGAATTGTATTCGTTCACAAGCGGGAGCAACGTCTCGAGGTTCTTGGCCGCCGACCCTTCCCGAATCATTATCTTCATGCCCAGTCGCAGCTTCTCGCGGGCCTCATCCAGGTAGGCGCACTCGTGATCCGAGCCTATCCCCGCGGAAACGTACGCCGCCAAAGAGATCCCGGACAGCCCGGGAGCGTGCCCGTCGATCACTCGTCCCTTGAACAGGCGCAACTTGGCTAATACATCGGGGTCTTGGAACAAAACTCCAGGGTAGTTCATTACTTCCGCCAAGCCGAGAACGGAAGGTTCATCCAGAAATGTCGCCATGTCCTCAGCGTTCAAGGTAGCCCCCGACGTCTCAAAGGGCGTGGCCGGGACGCAGGAAGACGCCATGATGTATATCCTGATGGCAGCATCCTTGGCCGTTTCGATGATGTATCGTATGCCTTCCAGGCCGAGGACGTTCGCTATTTCATGGGGATCCGCCACCACTGCCGTTGTTCCTTGGGGAGCCACATTCGCCGCGAATTCCGGGATAGCCAACATACTGGATTCCAGGTGCAAATGACCGTCGATGAACCCCGGACAGAGAAAACGTCCCTTCAGGTCAATGGTTTCCTTGGCGGTAATCTTGTTGAACCCGACGATTACCCCGTCCCGAACACTCATTGCGGTCGGGTGAATCTCTCCGGAAAGGACGTTCACGAGATTCGCGTTCTCGAACAACAAATCAGCGGGCTCTTCTCCAAGCGCGGTCCTAATCTTCTGCGTTAAGTTCATAAGCGGCTCCTCAGGAGGTCGGCGGATACATAATTGAAGTTTACTACATTTGATACGTCTCTGCGTTTGTTGAAAACGAACGGGATACTCATGCCTTCCTATTCATCAAAACCAAAACATGCCGCCCGGTGAACTTATATCTATGTGCTTTCAAAAAAGTAAGATCGGCGGAGCTTTTGTTGCAAAGTAGGTTTTTCCAACCTCTTTCTAAAAAAATTTGTGATAATCTCCGAAAGCGGCATTTTCTCCTTGAGAAAAGCCGGTTTCGGTAATTGCAAAAGTTCTTGGAGAGGGGTTTGGGGAGAATCCTTCTTTCAAGAAGGTTCTCCCCAATATTACTTTTTTGATTAGGCATTGGTATCAGGGCGCCGGTCCATTGACAAGAGATCACAAGCGCCTTTTTACACCATAGCGTTGTCGATGGCGCTGCGACAGGCGCAATCCTCGAAATCAATCTTCGGCAGAGTCTCCATGATTATTTGACGCACATGCTCGACGTTTTTATTCATGACTGAGACGATCATCTCCCATGTGACCGGTTCGTCGCTGTGCCGCCAGCAGTCGTAATCGGTGCTCATTGCGATCAAGGCGTAGCACAGTCCCGCCTCTCGGGCCAAAACGGCCTCGGGCACGGTGGACATGTTGATGATGTCGCCTCCCCAGATCCGGAACATGTTGCTCTCGGCTCGGGTGGAAAAGCGCGGCCCTTCGATGGTCACCACCACTCCATTGGGATGATAGGTGATCCCTTTGGCCGCGGCGGACTCGATTAAGAGTCGGCGTAGCGGTTCGCAAAAGGGGTCGGCCACCGAGATATGCGCCACTTGATCCCCTTCGAAGAACGTGCTTTTGCGATGCGTCGTGCGGTCTATGAATTGGTCCGGGAACACCAAGTGTCCGGGTTCGATGCGCTCCCGGAGCGATCCGCATGCCGTAGTGGCGATCACGTGGGTGACGCCGGCTTCCTTGAGCGCCCAAATATTCGCGCGGTAATTTACGTTCGAGGGCCGTATGCGATGACCTTGGCCATGTCGCAGCATCAGGACCGTCTCTATGTCCCCGATCTTCCCGGAAAGCAGATCATGGGAAAGTGGACCATACGGGGTCCCTACCTTACTATGTTTCACATCCGTGAGAAAATCCGGGCCGTCAAAACCCGATCCGCCGATTATTCCAAACTTCATGAAGAGGGTAACTCCTTTTTAATTAGTAACCTATTGTGGCGCCGGTTCGCTATTCAAACGAGTAAAACCTATGAAACGTTTAGTGTTGTAAGTAGTTCTTCCTAGAAGCTTGTCGGCCCGTCCATTGTTCGCCCAAATTTTCGGTGTTATTCAAAAAAGGAGTTTTGAGCGATTTTAACGATTTTGCAGAAGCGTTCGGAACCCATCCCTTCTCTCAAGCAGCTTCGCCCGAATATCGCAAAAGTAACTGTTATGAAATACGGATAGTCTCATTTTTTCATTGACAGCGCGAAATAATGTCAACTAGAGTCCGCATTGTATGTAGTTTTTCGTGTGATTCGATCCGGAGCGCCGGCCTGCGCCCGCGCTTCGACACACTCCGAAATCAATTCTCATTCTGTTCAGTCCTGACGCAAAACGGGAGCCCCTAAGGGAGGCCGACATTCCTAAGCCGATTTGTCCCGCCACATCGCATACGCTTTTCCGGCGATTCCCACGAATCAGGTGGAGGGGAACGTGTCGCTTACTGCGCCTTTGCGGACATGTGCTGCTTTTTCTCCTAATCGCCGTTTTATGGGCGGAGATCTGTCCCGGTTTTGTGGATTTCGCTTGGTCCCAGGCCGCCCCTATAGGCGACGCCTATTTCTTTGGCCTGAAAAAAAACGATAGGGTAGGGCCGGCCGGGGCTGTGCCCGACGGTAAGCCCGACGCCGTGTTTTCCTTGCAGATCGCAGATCGTCCTACGCTTGTAATTCAGGAGATCAGCATAACCTCGACTCCCAAGGGTTCCTGGAGCACCGCGGCTCGCCCCGGAGCATCCTATCTCGGTGTGGCCTCCTCGAAGAACCCTGCGGTTATCCTCAATCCTAAAGCCGGTCCGCTCAAGATCCCCGTAAAAGACATCGGCGAGTTATTGCTCTTCGCAACCGACGACGGTTCTTTTATAGCACAGGATCGCAGTTACACAATGAAAGTAGTGGCCGGTGGACGCTCCTTTGTGCTTCCGGTGGTGAAGAATCCCGACGGCCTACCGGAACAATCCGGCGCCGCGGGGCCGGTGAAGATGACCGCGGTCAACAGGGGAATATCCCAATACGATGCGGTAAATCCCGATAAAAATTTAGGAGGCGATGACGTCCCTGATGGGCTGTTTCAGCTCACCGTCGAGGCGCGTGACAAGACCGTGACCGCAATCGAGATACGCAGAATGGACGGCACGACTTCACTGTGGGACACCATACCGGGCTCGCAGACCGGAGCCTTGGGTGTGGCGCTCACGTCCGACCCCATACGCCTCCTGAACCAGCGAGACGGCAGCGTGTCGATCCCGGTGAAGGAGCGCGTTAACCTCAATCTGTATGTGGCCGACAAGGGGATTGTCGCAGCGGGTACGGTGAATTTTCGCATAGCCGTCACCTTTTCCGATGGAGATATTGCGTGGGTTCCGGTGCAAAACGCCGCCGGACCGGCCAAACCGGGGGTGACAAAGGCGAATTTTTTGGCCACATGGCTCGGGTTTGTGGGAACCGACGCGGTGGGTAAGTACACCGGCTTGAAACCCGACAATGTTCGAGACACGGTGTTCGGGCTGGATGTGGAGATCGCTCCACGCACCTCGATTGTGGGTGTTGAGATCAATGCGGCGGACGGCTCCGGAGCGCGATGGGCAACCACGGGCGCGGCCCCCGGCGCATGGGGACTGGCCGTGGCGTATCAGACGGCGCCTAGCGCGCTGTTGAACAAACCCGACGGGTCGGTGAATATCCCCATCGAAGGGCGAGCGCAATTCTATATCTACGCCGCTGACCCAGGAAATATCTCCGATACCCACGAAAAGTACAGGGTGATTCTCCATCTCTCGGACGGCCTGTCCTTCGAGCAAAGAGTGCGTAAACCCTTGGCTTCCACGTCCACCGTTGCGCCTTCAGGTGACGAAACGCTCAAGACCAAAGGGGTAATCACGGCGGAATTCCGCGGATTTATCGCTGATCTGGTGAACACGTCCACACGACCGGGCAAGGACGGATACCTGGACGGCACCTTTATCCTGAAACTTCTTCAGGTCGAGGACAAAAAGGTCACCAAAGTGGAAATCAGCGGCAGTGACGGAAAGGTCCGCTGGTCCAGTGATCCCAAAGCGCCTGTGATGTTGCTGGGGGTAGCGGTCTATCCCAAAATTTACAAACTAATGAACGAGAAACCCGGTCACATGCAATTACCCATTTCCGGCCGCAAGACAATCTATCTCTATGCGGCGGACAACGGGCTGCTTTCCGACCCAAAGGCGCCGTTGACCGCGACGGTCTATTTCTCGGACAAGAGTTCGCTTTCCACGGAAATCGTTAAGTAGAGAATGGGTTATCAGCCGGGAAACGGCTTATATTGAGTAGGTAAGCTGTCCCAAAGAGATTTTCCACGTTTCAACATCCTCTCCGACGTTATGAGCGAACTACGGAAAAATATTCTGTCATCATAGATTTACGTTTCCCTAATAGCTCCGTTTTGTCCAAAGGCTGCTTGTAATTTTGGACTATATGGCCTTAACTCGGATGACATTGCCGTGGTAAGGGATTACCTGAACCGAGAAAAAATTACGGAAGGCGTGATCATGACCCGCGACGAAATTTTAGACAAACTGGAAGAGAATCGTGAAATCATCAAGGGCTTCGGCGTTCGCCGTTTAGGTATCTTTGGTTCGTACGCACGCGGTGAACAAAGCGCAACGAGTGATATGGACTTCCTTGTGGAGTTTGAAAAGAAAACATTTCGCAACTACATGGGGTTGAAGTTTTTTCTCGAAAAGCTGTTTGAACGTCCATGTGATCTTGTAATCGCAGAGGCCGTGAAGCCGAGGCTAAGAAAGCCCATATTTGAAGGGACCGTTTATGCCGAGGGATTCTAAGCTCTACCTTGAAGATATGTTAAGCTCGGTGAAACGCATACAAACCCTGACCTCCGGAATCTTATATGATGAATTCGCCGGAGACTTGACCACACAGGAAGCAGTGATTCGAAATCTTGAGATTATCGGTGAAGCGTCGAGACACGTTCCTCAGGCAGTGCGCACAAGCTTTTCTGCGGTGGCTTGGGACGGAATGGCAGCTTTGCGCAATATTCTCATTCATGAGTATTTCGGGATTGATTTGGAAATCATCTGGGACATCATTACGAATGAATTACCCATACTTGAGACCCAGATCAACGAGATCATTTCCCAGCTCGGTTGATGTTCATCCCCTATGTCATAGAACAGGTCTCATACAAAGAGGTTGAAAAATCTGCTTTACGAAAAACAACCTTCATCACTATTAGCTATTTGAAATCGATAATATCCGTCATCCCTCTTTCAATAATTTTTTTCTACCCGCGTGTTCCCCCACCGATCGGCTTGCTTACAAGGGCTACTATGGCGTAATCTATAGTTCTCCCTTGCATCCCGTTGTTCGGCTCGGAGGTCACCATGTTGGCCATGGTCGTTCGAGAAACACGTCCCATCGAAGAAAACCCCCTCGTCTTGGAAGAAACACCGACTCCGAACATAGCCGGGGACGAGATGCTGCTCAAGGTGCGGGCGTGCGGAATCTGCCACACGGATCTCCATATCGCCGAAGGGGATCTCACCTTACCGAAATTGCCCCTTATTCCGGGTCATCAAGTGGTGGGGACCGTGGTTACACCTTCGGCGTCGGGCTGTTTTGCCGCCGGAGATCGCGTGGGCGTCACGTGGTTCTCTTCCAGTTGCGGCGTATGCGGGTATTGCACGAGCGGCAGGGAAAATTTGTGTTCGGATGCGCAGTTCACCGGCTTGCATCGAGACGGGGGATTTGCGGAATACATGGTCGTCAAGGAGATGTCCGCTTTCGCCATACCGCCCAATTTCTCCGATGCGGAGGCGACGCCGTTGCTGTGCGGTGGAGTGATCGGCTACCGAGCGCTCAAGCTGAGTAAAGCCGCTCCGGGAGGCACGCTGGGGCTCTATGGTTTCGGGAACTCCGCTCACTTGGTCATTCAGATCGCCGTGAACATGGGCTGCCGAGTCCATGTGTTTACCCGCAGCCGAAAGCACCGCGATTTAGCCGAGGACTTGGGCGCAGTTTGGGTTGGGACCGCGGACGGTACGCCGCCGCATCCAATGGATTCTTCCATCATCTTCGCCCCGGCCGGCGAGCTTATCCCCAAGGCCTTGCGGGTCTTGAGCAAAGGGGGCGTCTTGACCTTGGCCGGCATCACCATGTCCCGCATCCCCGAGATGCCCTACGACTTGCTCTACCACGAACGTTGCATCAATTCCGTGGCGAACACCACTCGACAAGACGCATCGGAACTCCTGATGATCGTCGGGACCATCCCCGTACGAACCGTAGTGGAACAGTTCGCCCTCGGGCAAGCCAACGAGGCCCTCACACTTATGAAGACAAGCTATCTCGATGCCGGCGCGGCTCTCATCCCGTAACGGGCGTCGATGAAAGCTTCCCCCTGAGACGCAAACGGGCTGCCGCCGGTGATGCTTGCAGCGCTCAATACCTGAAGGGTGTCACGTTTTCCTGCGTGGCCGTCCGGAGGCATCCTGTAGGGGTTCCGGGGCGGAGCGTGAACGTTGCGTCGAAAGAGCGCTGAATGGCTCCAGTAGGGATTTTACTTTTTTGACTTGACAAGATAGTCTTTTAGTATACCATAGAAAGTAGAGCCGAGGCAATCTTTATTTCAGAACATGTGGAAGCATTCGGTTACTGTGAGGCTATCATCATACATATCCGATAGGTATGATGTTTTTACCGCGCGTAACGGAATGCTTACGAAAATGGCTTCACATTTTTTGAAAGGATGGAGAAAGCTCAAGGGGGTTCTGCGCCCGGTTGATCCGTAAGCCAAGCTTGTTTCCTCTCCGGATCACCACCCCACCGTCACTCGAAACCGCGCGGGCCGGTCCCAACGGGGACTTCTCCTGTAAATTCTCTTTCAAAGGAGTAATATAGGGGAAGGCTTTTGTGAGTAGATTTTCCCACAACGCTTTGTCGGACCGATGTGCTTTCACAAAAGTAAGATCGGCGGAGCTTTTTTGCAAAGTAGGTTTTTCCAACCTCTTTCAAGAAGGTTCTCCCCAATCTTAATCTTATCTCTTTGAAAGCGCATTGTCGCCATGAATGACGGCCACGGGACGCACCCATGCTGCGCTTGCGTTCTTGATCTTTATGGGGAAGCAGCACACGGTGAAGCCTGTGGGTTGGCCGATGGCCCCGAAGTTGGTCATCTTTTCCATATGGCAGTAGCCTATGTCGATGCCGGCGAAGTGCGCTTCCCAAACGAGTCCGGCGTCACCCGTGGCTTGGAAGTCCTCGGCTTGGAAGGGCAGGGGGCGATCCCAGCTCCAGGCGTCGATCCCCATGATCTTCACGCCCTGTTCTGCGAGGAAGAGCGTTCCTTCGCGATTCATGCCGGCGCCTTTGACGAGGTATTCCGGTGTTCCCCAGGCCTGGTCCGCTCCAGTCCGGATGAGGACTATGTCCAGGGGCTTTATACGGTATTCGATGCGGTCCAGTTCCGCCCGGAGATCGCCTACGGTAATGTGTCGGCCGTCGGGTATGTGACGGAAGTCCAGGAGCACGCCGTCTTGCATGCACCACTCGAGGGGAATGTCGTCTATGGTGAGGGCCGGTTTCCCCTTGTCCATGGTGGGGTGATAATGGTACGGAGCGTCAAGATGAGTGCCGCTGTGGGTGCACGCATGCACCATTTCCAAGGCCCAGCCCAAGCCGTCCGGGAGATTGTCCTTGGTAATCCCTGGGAAGAACGCCGTCATTTGCGCGGCGCCGCGGGCGTGATCCACATACTCTATAGATGGAATCATCATGGGAGGATCGCTGGGTAGCCCGCTCTCCAACGTGACGCTAAGATCAACGATTCTGGGTTTCGACATCCCTTGCCTCGGATCGTGTGGAGGTGTCCTTACCCGCTCTCGAGCTTATTTTGGCAGGCTGGGCTTGTATGCCTTGGAGAAAGATCTCGGCGCATGTGCGGCTAAGGTCCTCGATGGTTACGAAATCCATTCTCTTCATGACATTCTTGTAGATGGCGAGATTGGAAATCATAGCCTGATAGCAATAGATCAACGTGCGGGGGTCCATGGCCTTGAACGCGCCGGCCTCTATGCGTTCCGTCACGTAGTCGGTGAGTCGGCTTATCATGAGCGTGTCCTTCTTGTGGAAATGCACATGATGGAAGCGGTCTTCCTTGAGTCGAGCGAACATGAGGATCTTGAAGATTTCACGGTCCTCACGGTTGGTGGTGTGTTCGAGAATATGTGCGGCAAAGGCGCGAAATGTCTCGAGGTCGTCCTTTCGCTCCATTGGTCCCACAAGGTCCTTGTCCATGGGATGAGCTTGGTAAGCGACTTCGGCTATGGCTTCGTAGATGTTGCGTTTTGACCCGAAGAGCTGGATAACTCGCGGTCTACTAATTCCCACTCGACCCGCTATATCGTCGAGTGTCACACCTGCGTAGCCGTCTTTGGCAAAAAGGCTGCGCGCCGCATCGAGAATTTGGCTTTTTCTATCTTCAGATGAATATTTCGGAGTTTTCATGTCAATACTTTCCGGAAATACGTATAGGTTGTCAAGTCTAATTATAACTAACACGTAAGTCACGGTAAGCGGGAGCATCTTATCCGCATGAGCTTAAGGGGGTATAGGTACATGGTGTTGTTCTGCTTTATCAGATTGAATAGATATGGGGAAGACTCGTCCAGAACGGTACAATCTATGGAGTACGTGTGGGGAAGTCCACAGGGAAAATGGGTCTCTCCTGGGGTTCACACCGGCGCAGAGCCGTCTCGAGCCCGGTGAACGATTCCAAACGTGTGGATAGAGTCTCCCAACCCGATAAAGAAGCACGTGTGCCGTACCCGCACACGCGTGTAAGTCTCGCCTTCTTCTGAGTGATCTACAACATCTTCTGATTGGTTGCCGTACCCGCACACGCGTGTAAGTCTCGCCCGAGTGACATAGGCTCACGGGCGGCTCAACAGAAGCCGGTTTCTCTATCAGTCCAAGTGAAGCGTGACCGCAAAGCCGTTGAACATAACCCATACATGGTCGTCTGTGCGGATACCGCACATGGCGTCTCCCTTGTGCGTCATTACCGAACACACCTCGGCGCCGTCTCGAAGAACCGCCGTGATTTCCGAGACGAGCCGTCCACGGAGCATATTGGTCACTCGTGCGGCGAAGATATTCTCCGCGGAACAGGTGGGCGGCTCCCGCCCGAAGTCGAGCATGACCCAGGGCGCCTTTACTTCGGCGATGACCAAGGATCCTATGATCAATTCGAGGCGCCTGAGGCTGTTGTTGGTTATCACTGCGGTAAGAATGTCTCCGCCCAACGTGGCGAACTCCACCACGGACTGGACGTCGCCTTCGGTGATCGCGGACACTTTCCCGAAAAAGGTGTTGCGTGCGCTGGTCTTAGGTTGGGTTTCCCGGGCGATAAAGCTCTTGGCCATACGGGCCATTTCTTCATCGGAAAAACGCGCAAGAGAGGCCGCAAGATTAGGGGTGGCGTGACCCAACATGCGTTGAACCACAGGCAGCGGTATATTCCGGCCCATAAGTTCCGCCGTGCGCCCTCGACGAATGCTGTTGGGCGATCCAAGCTCCTGTGGGAAACCGCATTCCAGCGCCCGTTCGTAGAATTTCCGGCGGATGTGACCTGCGTCCACTCGTAAAGAGGCGGCGTTCTTTCCCGTCGCGGCCGTTTGTTCCACCACATCTCGGATTTCATCGAGCAATACGCTTGAGATGTGGACATCCCGAGGCGCGGCGGCGGTCTCAGGGCGGTTCGCTCCAAAACGGACGGTGAGGGCCTTGGAGTCTACGTCCTTGCTGAGATCGAGGGCAAGGACCTCGCTCAAGCGCGCCCCGGTATAGCGAATCAGGAGAAAGATTAGGAAGATTCGCCGTCGCGAGATCAGGACATGTTGATTGGAAGAGCGCTTGACCCATACGCGAAACGCCTGCTCCAGACGCTCGAGCCCTGCGGAATCGGGGAAGTCGGCGGGATCGGTCTTTTCGCCGGATGCCCGGTCGGTCACCGGGTTGAGAGGCGGTTCCGCGAGAGTCTTATCTATAGGGTTTTTGTTTACGGACATGGCTAAAGAACTCCGGGTTGCCGGGGTGTTCACCGGGCCTGAGGCGAATCCCTCTTCGTGCCGATGGGACGGCGGACCCAGCGCGGCTGTGAAGCGTCCAACACGAGAACGGCTGCATGGGTTCTGGTGGACGGTGGGGTTTTCTCACCGTGTAGCGTCGGTTCAGGGGAACACAGCCGTCGGCGCAAATGGTAGCATACCGGCAGGGAAGGGGGAACTCCATGGATGGGAGCGGCGCTGGAGAGGCCGGTCCTCACCGGGGCACATTGAGCTTGACAGCGTGAGAGTGTCTTTCTATCATATAACACGAAGCGTATACGAAACGTGTCAGTATAGCGTCACGCTTACGTAGCCGACTCTCCATAGCCCTACTCCTCTTGACCCGAAGGAGTCCGCAATGACCTTCCCAGTCTCTCATGTGGAAACCGCTGTCTGGATCCCGCCTTTGGTGGGAATGGTTATTTCCTACTTCACGTCCATGGGCGGCCTATCGGGGGCGTTTCTGATTCTACCGTTCCAGATGAGCGTGCTCGGGTTCGTGTCACCGGCGGTCACATCCACGAACCTGGTTTTTAATGTGGTGGGGATCCCAAGCGCCGTGTACCGGTATTTCACGGAAGGCCGCATGAATTGGCCGCTCGCTTGGAACATCATCATCGGCACGGTTCCCGGGCTGCTGTTGGGGCTCTTCATCCGAGTGTGGTATCTTCCCGATCCTCGGGCGTTCAAGCTGTTCGTGGGGTGTGTGCTCCTTTACATCGGCGCTAGGATGCTCCTTCAGCCGTTCCTGGGCTCCGCTTCGGCGGCGACAGCGGAAAAGGTGATGGAAGCCAAGATGCGCGGTCGGACCGCAGGTAGTGATTGCCCCGCGTCCAACCCGCCGGCAATCCGCACCATTAGCTGGAGCTTCTCCTGCACGGAGTACGAGTTTCTCGGGGAGTGCTTTCATTTCCACACGGCGGGCCTATTCGCCCTGTCGTTAGTGGTGGGACTCATCGGCGGCATATACGGCATCGGCGGAGGCGCCATCATAGCGCCGTTCATCGTATCCTTCTTCGGATTACCCATTCACACGGTAGCCGGAGCCACCCTCATGGGAACCTGCGTCACATCCATAGGGGGCGTGCTCTTTTACGAGTTCATCGGCCCGCACGTGGCGGCCACGGGGCAGGCGGTGAGGCCGGACTGGCTGCTGGGGTTCCTCTTCGGCATAGGCGGCTTTGTGGGGATGTACCTGGGGGCTCGCACACAGAAGTATGTGCCCGCTTCCCTTATTAAGCCGGTATTGGGGATCATAATGATCGGTCTGGCGGTCATGTACATCGCCGGGTATTTCGTAACGGGTCACCGGCCTTGAGGCGATTCTGGACGACGTGAGAGCCGTAGGTCGCAACCAGCCCCTTTGGACAATCCTATAGTTGATTGCCCGTTGGCACACACCTCAAAGCGCCGCGATCTTGAACCGGATTTCTCTGGGATTGAACGGCGCCCACTCAGCGCTATGGACGGGAGGATAGCTCATGGAAGGCGTAATGGACCACATCGTGCTGAACGTTATAGATGACGACACGATGCTTGACTTTTATATGCGCGTGCTTGAGTTGAAACCCGAACGGGTCGAGGAGTATCGCTCAGGGGTATCGCCGTTCCCGTCCCTGCGTCTGAACGCGGACACTATTATTGACTTGTTCCCCAAAAAGATGTGGGCCAAAACCGCGGGTCAAAGTGACCCAAGCCATGGCCGCGAAAACATGAATCACTTTTGCCTGGTCCTCACGAAAGACGATTGGGTCAAGCTGACCCATCGCCTCGAATCGAACGGCGTGTCCATCGAAGATGGCCCGGTGAAACGCTGGGGCGCGCGCGGTGACGGAATTTCCGTCTATTTTCGCGATCCTGAAAACAACTACATCGAAGCTAAGTATTACGCGGACCCTTAAATGTGACAACAGGTGGAGAGCCCGCTTGAGAGAGTCAACCAGCGACCGGCGTCGCTATCTTCGGCCCGATCTACGTACAGATGGTCCTGAATGGAGATGAGCCTCGCTTGTGGCTTGAACAGCGCGCGCTCGCCCAACGATCGTTCTACGATAAGGGAGTCGGCGCCGAATCGGCAAACTTCCCGGAAGTAGATCCGGCGACCATTCATTTGTACAAGCCTATCGCAAAAGATCAGCCCAATGAATAGGCGGACGTCCGGCGTGTGGGTCATACCAATGTGCCGTTACAAAAGTAAGATCGGTGGAGCTTTTTTGCAAAATAGGTTTTACCAACCTCGTTCTAAGAAACTTGTGATAATCGCCGAAAACGGCATTTTCTCCTTGAGAAAAGCCGGTTTCGGAAATGTGAAAATTCGCATGAAAGTCTACCGGGATGTGACGTACAACGACCACATGCAAGGCTTTTCAGTGTGGGAGTTGGAAAACCCCCCTCGCCCCCCTTGTCAGCGGGGTAAGCGTCGGCGCCGCTGTCAAAGGGTTGTTGGGCAGTATCCTTACATCCCCCTGATAATGGGGATACAGGAGGTTTGATCCTTTAAAAAGCCTCCCAAATTCTTGGATACTTTCATGCTTCGTTGTGACGATACGTCATGGTCGTTCTTGGAGAGGGCTTTGGGGAGAAACGTATTTCAAGAAGGTTCTCTCCAAGAGTACTTCTTTGATCCGACGCTGGTATCATTCCCTCGGCGCCTCCGCATCGGCGCTCATCGTTTACACTTAGTGCGCTCTATGATAGGAAACATGCTTCACGGATTGGTTCACGAATATCGAAGCGATACTGCTCCGGGGCCGTTATTTTCGATAGGTGTCGTGGAAGTTTCCGTGTCATTGTCGGCGCCGCCTGGAAACAGGCTCCTAAAGCTAACTCATCTTTCAGGGCTCTCCTTTCGGATACTGCATGAATATTTTTCGAGCTTCACTGAAATTGATGCGACCCCATCAGTGGATCAAAAACGGTTTTGTGCTGATGCCCCTGGTCTTCAGCGGACGTCTGACCCATCTCGACGACATCGTTCGGATAGGCGCCCTTGTGTTCGCCTTTTGCATGGCGTCTTCAGCAACCTACGTGTTCAACGACTACATGGACATGGAGCAGGATCGCGTCCATCCCCTGAAGAAACATCGACCCTTGGCCGCAGGCGATCTCAAGCCGTCCTTCGCCTTTGTCCTTATTGCCGTGCTGTTGGGGCTTATGATCGCAGCGCCCGCGTATTTCATCAAAGACCCGGTGAAAATCTACACACTGCTGTTTGCGTATCTTGCTCTACATACCGCATATTCCGTGAAGCTCAAGGATCTCGTGATCCTGGATGTGCTCGCAATCGCTATGGGTTTCCTCATACGCGTGATAGCCGGAGCCGCGGCCATAAACGTTACGGTGTCCAGCTGGTTGATCCTATGCACCTTCTCGGTGGCGATTTTCCTGGCCCTGGGGAAACGGCGCCACGAGGTGGTGATCCTGTGCGGCGATGCGAGCTGCCATCGCCCGGTACTGGAGAACTACAACGTCATCCTGTTGGATCAGCTCCTTCAGGTGGTGACGACCGCCACGTTTATCTTCTACTGTCTGTATTCCGTTCACGGTGCGGGCATCTACACGGAGTATATGCTCTACACCATACCGCTGGTGACATACGGCATTTTTCGGTATATGTATTTAATATACCTACGCGAAGACGGAGGCTCCCCCACGAATCTTCTCCTGACGGACCCTCCGCTGCTTGGGTGCGCCATCCTGTGGCTGGCGGCGTGTGTTTTCATTATCTACAAGTGAGTAACCGCGGCGCGCAGGACCCTTCGCAAGCCCGCTGAACGCTTGGGAATCTGTGCTACACAAGAGGTGAGTGAACATGTTGAAAGCTATCAAGTACATCCTGTATTTCGGGGTCTTGGCCGGGATAGGAATCCTCCTCGGCTGCTGGATTCACGGTATGCGTACAAACCAGCCCACCGTCATGAGCGGGGTGGCGTTTGTCCGGGAATTGCCCTACGGCGAGCAGTTGGTCGGGAGAATCGAGACAACGGTTTTCGCCTATCAAGAAGAAAAAGACCTGCAGAAATTCAAAGAGGAACACAAGAATATTAAAATAGATCCTGAAGTTGCCAAGCGACACCAAGAGTTACTTAATAGCGGAAAAAAATAACGAAATTGCCATGACAAAATAATGGGTTATATTTAATTCTCAAACTAACACTTGACAACCTCAAAACACGATGTTACCGCATCTCCCGAAGCCGCTCGTCGGCCGCCAGAATATATTCGGCTCTCTGAGCCTTCCAGGGAGATTACATGAAAGCGGACAAGAATGCTCCCGGCGCAGATCTTTCCAATATTCCCGGAGAATTTCGTGCAAACTATCTCTTTCTCACCAAGCTGATAGAGTGTAACGGCAAGAATAACTCGGTGACATGCGACACCGCTTATTTAGTGGATGAACTCGCCGACATACGCGGACTCCTTAACAAACGACAACTAAAAATTCTTACGCAATTTCTTGAATTCAACAGGACGGGCGACAAAGAAGCCCTGGAGCCCCCCGTTCCTGCGGAATTGGAAGCGGCCATTCGTGTGAAAAAGCGGTCCTGGTGGCTACCCTGGGAGGCCGAGGCCATTCGCAAGATTGAACTATGGCGCGGAGACGTAACCTGTGTGGCGAACCTTTGCCGCCACAAGGAACTCGGCGGACTCAGCTCCGTCATAGAGCTGAAGACCAGGCGGCCTCCGGCTCGACGGAAAAAGACCTCAGTCGAGGAATAAGCGCTCACACGCGCAGATACGCCCTAAGACGAAATTCTCCATTCCCTGAACCCTCTCCTTAAAAAAGAGGGTTTTTTGTCTTCAGAAGGCGAAAGTCTTTGGAGAAGGGGATTTCCGAGGGTGTCGCCACGTATCCTAACCTCTTTCTCTGAAAATTTAACCTTCACCGAAACAAAGCATTTCTCCTGGGGAAATGCTCGTTTCGGCAATTAGAAGGCCCTTGGAGAGGGGTTTGGGACCCAGCCTTTCTTCCGAGAAGGTTCGCCCCAATAGCGCTTCTTTGATTACCATTACGCATCGGTATGCGGCTACTTCCGCAAGGCCCTACCGGATTCTTCCACCAGATGGGCGAATCGCTCACTGAATTGCTTTGCTTCTTCGTTCGTCGTTAGGTCTTCGACGGTGAACTTCATCTTGGTGACCCAGTTGGGGTTTTCCCATGTGGTCCCTGGTAGATTCTGCTGTCGTGTATCGAGAAACAGGTCTTCTTGGTTAATGACCACCAATTTGGCGGGCGTTTTTAGCGTGAAAGCCAAAACCGCTCTATGAAGATCATCGGTGGGAAAGGGGGTTTCCCAGGCGGCATGAGCGGTCGCATCGGGCAAAACGCCGTCCCGCACGAGGCGCTCAATGATCTTGGCCTTGTGTCTGGTGCGATCTTCTCGAAACTTTGCCTCACGATCCGCATCCAATTGCCCTGTCTTCATGCGGACGTCCACATCCTTGAACATCCAGAAACCCGCGAAGGTGGGCAGATCGTGGGTGCTGATGGCCACGAGCGCAGCCTCGGGATAGTCCTTGTAAGGGTTTTGGTTCTCAGCCATATCACGCTCAAAGTAAAATAGCCGATAGGAAAAGATACCCTTTGCCATGAGGTTCTTACGGAATACCGGCGGCACCGTGCCCAGGTCTTCGCCTATAATGAGAATTTTGCTTTGGCCGCTCACCAAGGCCACCAGGTTCAAAAGATCGGCTTCTCTTTCCTCGACGTAGACGCCGTTCTTGGGCTGCCCGTCTTGCGGAATCCAGAAGAGATGGCTCAACTGCATAACGTGATCTATCCTCAAGGCGCCGCCGTGGTCACAACTTGTGTAGAGCTTGCGCAGAAACGGTTCGTACGCAGCCGCGCGTATGCGCTGAGAATCTGGAGGTGGAAAGCCCCAATCCTGGCCATCCGGGGCAAAGTCATCGGGCGGCGCGCCCACGCGGAAGCCGTCATGGAAGAATTCCCGCCATGCCCAAAAATCCGCGCCGTTACGATCCACGGCAAGTGCCTCGTCGTGATATAGCCCTAGGAGCATGCCCTTTGATTTTGCGTAGGCTTGTACTTGTTTAAGCTGCTCATCCAGCTGCCATTGCAGATACTTCCAAAAGAGGATCGCTTCTTCGTTGTTGCGTTGGAAGGTCGCCACCTCGGGTGAAAGCGGATTCTGGAACGGTTTAGGCCACTCCTGCCATGTCTTGGGTCGCGGGGGATTATTCTTGAAGTGTTCTTCCAGGGCGCAGAAGGTCGCGTAGCGGCGCAGGTACACGCCTTCCTTCTGAATATAGGATTGAAAGGAGGACCATCGGCCCGCTCCAAAATGGCTTTGTCCCTGGTTTTCCATGAAGGCTCTGAAAACCTCGCGCAGAATCTCCAGCTTGAGTGCCGCCACTTGCTCGTAGTTGACGTGTTCATCATCCCTGAGCGCTTGGATTTTGCGCTTGGTGGCAGGCGCCTCCAGAAGGGAAGCCGCTTTGTTGGAAATCTTGAAATCGGGAATGGCAGGCACATGCAAGTAGATGAAATTGCGAAAAAACCTACTCGACGGGTTGTAAGGGCTGCTGTTGAAGGGGCGTTCATTCCCCAAGGCATGCAATGGATTCAGGCCGATGACGTCCACCTTTAGGTCGTCCGCCGCCCAGTCTACGAGCTTCCGGAGATCACCGAGGTCCCCGCAGCCCCAATTACTGTGGGATCTCACGCCATAGAGGGCGATCTGAACGCCCGCCACCTTGCGGCCGTCCACCATTTCCGTGGGCATGTACGTACAGGCTGGGCACATAATGAGTCTCATAGAGACCGGAATGAACCGACCCGACAGGGATATAGCGACGTCGATCTCGTGGTCGCCTATGGGTAAATCCGCAGGAAAGGGGATTGAAAAGGTGGAAAACCCCGTTTTCTCGTCTATGGCGAGGACGGCCTCTTCCGTGTCGAACCGGTATTCTCCGTCGAATTCGGGATGATTTTTCACGTGAAGGGTTACGTCCCCTTGGGCTTTTTCGTCCCTGGACAGTTCGATGGTTTCGGCCGGTTTGACGATAAGTCGCTCGGGGAGTTCATCCTCAGCGAAAACCTCCACTTGAAGCCTCGTATCGAGCCGCGATGGATCAATACGCAGCCCCTTTGCTTCAAGGATTTTCAACGCTGTAGCGGGGTCCGTAGAATGCACATTTCCGGAAAGATCAGTATACCCGGTTTCAATGCCCGCGGAGTCGGAAGCGGCTTTCAGTATTTCAAACATTTCGTTCAATTCCCTATCCTCCTCAAATCCGTTCAGCGTCGTATATTTGTCGCCGTACAACTACGGCAGGACGCGTGCTACTCAATCGGTTCTTCAGTATTAAGTAATGTTTCACCGGGAGCGAAGCGGCTTACATTTGATGAATTCTTAATGAACTCTACTATTCCATGGTAAGCGCATTCCGGAACGGCAAACCTCAATCCCTCATGGGGACCGCCGGTAGCTATACTACGTTTCGTGGCGCGCAGAGCCGCCTCAAGCCCGGTGAGCGATTAGGTATAAGGATACAGGAATACACATGACTTGCCAATCGAACGCATATTTGCCTTCAAAGAAAGACGACCGTTCCTCGGGAGCGCCGCAATCATATGGAAGTGCGGAAAGAGGTAACCGTTCATCAGGACCGCTGCCGCCGGTTGGAATTACGTATGGGGTTGTTTGGGGGAAGATAGGTCTTCACTCCCGTGTTCACCGGCGTAGAGCCGCCTCAAGCCCGGTAGACTACAAAGAAAAGACTCGTGCGGAGCGCACAATCGCCATACGGGATCACTAATCGGGCGCCGCTGCCGCAACAACGACGATAATACCGGAATATTGTTGACTTGATGACGGTGTCAACGGTAAGTAATATTATACAGCGTAATGCTTCGTCGGCTGTAAGAAAGTAAGAGCTATCGCTGGGGGACCTGTCCTGGTTTCTCTTGTACTATCCGTAACCGCGGGAGTTTTTCATGGATTTCAAATTGAATGATGAACAGCGGCTCATTCGAAAGGCCGCTCGCAATTTTGCGTCAAAGGAGTTGGGGCCGAACGCGCGGGATTGGGAGGAAAACCACACCTTTTCTCGTAAAGCGTTCGATAAGATGGGGGAACTCGACTTCACCGGACTCTACGTGCCCGAGGATTACAACGGCACCGGAGTGGGCAGACTGACGGCCGCCATCATCTTCGAGGAGCTGGCCAAGGGCTGTTTCGCCACCGCCGTCTACGTCAGCGTGCACAATATGGTCACGAACCTGATCTACACCTACGGCACGGAAGAGCAGCGCGAGAAGTGGGTGAAACCCCTTGCAATCGGGGAAAAGCTCGGCGCTTACTCTCTCACGGAGGCCGATGCAGGCTCGGATGCGGCGAATCTCAGCGCCACCGCGGTCAATACGGATGACGGGTATGTGTTGAACGGCACAAAACTCTACGTCACCAGCGGGGAAGTAGCGGATATTTACGCCGTGATGTTTCGTACGGATGAAAGCCAGAAGCAAAAGGGCATCAGCGCGTTCGTGGTCGAGAAGGGAACGCCCGGTTTCTCATTCGGACCCGCTGAACCCAAGATGGGTATGAACGCCTCGCCCACCACGGAACTCCATTTCGACAACTGCGTCGTTCCCCACGGTAATCTCCTGGGAGAAGAAGGAAAAGGCTTCAACATGGCCCTCACGGCGCTGAACGGCGGCCGTGTGAGTATAGGGGCATGCGCAACGGGACTCGCCCAGCAGGCGTTAGATTACGCTATAGGCTATGCGCAAAAACGCAACCAATTCGGCAAACCCATCATCTCATTTCAAGGATTGCAATTTCTTGTAGCGGACTTGGCCACGGAACTCGAGGCGGCGCGTCTGTTGGTCTACCGAGCCGCATGGCTCATGGATCGCGGTGAGTCCTCGGTCATGGAGGCCGCAATGGGCAAGAAGTTCGCCACCGATATGGCCATGAAGGTCACCACCGAGGCGGTTCAGATCCTCGGCGGGTACGGATACATGAAATCCTATCCCGTAGAGATGTACATGAGATTCGCAAAGGTGGCCCAAATATTCGAAGGAACCAATCAGATCCAACGAATCGTAATCGCAAGGGAACTCACGAAATATAAGGGCAAGCGGCCCGATACCTATTGACGCATTGGCGAAGACCCCCTCAGATGTAGATGAAGACGCAAGGAGAAAGATATGGCGAAAAAGGCCGCTCCATCCGTAAGCCTTGGACAACGTGTCCGTAAGATGCGGGAAGAACAAGACATAAGCCTGGACGCACTGGCGCACAAGATAGGGTATTCACCGGAATATCTCGCAGACCTGGAATCCGATAAGGTAACGCCCCCAGTGGGAGCGCTTATCCAAATATCCCGAGCCTTGAAGATCGATTCGGGATCCCTGTTATCTGAAACGAAAAAGAAGGCCCGAAAAGCGGGATACTCGCAACGCACAAAGGCGTATTCCTACGAAAATCTCACGCCTGAGTCTGCGGACAAGCATCTGTGGGCCTATTTAATCACGCTCGAACCGAAGCAGGAACATGAGCGCGTCGTGTTCAAGCATGAAGGAGAAGAATTTCTCTACGTTCTCGATGGCGAGGTGGAAGTCACCGTCGGTGAGACGCCGCACACGGTACAAATAGGTGAGGCCTTTCACTTTGACTCGTCTAAGGAACATCAGCTAAAGAACCTGATAGACACGGAATCAAAACTGTTAGTGGTAGTTTACACCCCTTGATGGTCGTAGTTGTTCAGTAATGGTTCACCGAGCTTGAGATGGGTCAACAGCTCCCTGGAGACTCATCTCCGCTCCGAGCCTCTCCATCGTGGTAGCGCCGGCGGCTCCGTATCGTGGCGAATGATCATGGTATTCAATCGGATACATGGGCGTGAGCAAACGATTCCAAGGTGCGCATTGTCTTTACGCGTAGCGATGCGCGCATCTTTTCCAAAGTGTACCATTTCTGTCTTACAATTTTATTAATTCAAAGAAAAACACTAATTTTCTCAAAAAAAATGAACTTGCTTTGAAACCTTTCCTCTCAGGCCGTGTCATAACGATGCAAGGGGTTATGTGAACTCAGCGAAACCGTACAATCCATTTAGATAAATCCGCATAACGGCAGCCCGTGCGGCATGTTTGTGCGGGACGCAAACAAGCACGATAACCCATATCCATACCTCCTTTCACGCCCCGAGCCCTCTCGGGGCTATTTTTTTTGTACGCTCTTCCACTCGGCTTTCCCGGCTATCTCCCGCTTCGAGAAACATTCTCCCATCTACGGCTTTCATCCTGTAGCCGGTTCAGTCATACTGAACGACGGGTGCTTTCATCAGATGTAAAGTCGCGTCACGCACGTTGAACCATTGAACCCGCATCACCAGGAGAAAGTATGAAGCTCAAGGGAAAAGTCGCCCTCGTAACCGGCGGTTCCCGCGGGATCGGCAGGGCGGTGGCCGTAGCCTTTGCGAAAGAGGGCGCCGACGTAGTGGTGAATTACCGAACAGCGAAAGCCGAAGCCGAAAAAACCGCGGACCTGATACACGAAACCGGAACGAAGGCCCTTGTCGTTCAGGCGGACGTTACGCGTAAAGACGAGGTGCAAGACATGACGCGCCGCGCCGCCTCGGAATTCGGACAACTCGATATTCTCGTGAATAACGCAGGATCAATAGCCCCGGCTATGCTCAGCGATCTGACTGAAGACAAATGGGAGCGCGTCCTGGATGTACATTTAAAGGGACCGTTCTTCTGCTTGCAAGCGGCGGCGCCCATCTTTCAGAAGCAAAACTCAGGTGTGATAATCAACGTAAGTTCCGTAGCCGGCGTGGTCGGTACAACAGGCCAAATGCACTACGCAGCCGCAAAGGGGGGCGTTCTGAGCCTCACGAAGAGCGCGGCGCGGGAGCTTGTTAGGCGGAATGTTCGAGTCAATGCCGTATGTCTTGGGATTATTGAAACCGACATGACGGAAAAAATACGAACCGACCCGAAACTCAAGGACGTTTATTCAAGCCGGATTCTCATGGGAAGATTCGGGTCAGCGGAAGAGATAGCGCCGGTTTTCGTGTTTCTGGCCGGCCGGGATTCATCTTATATAACAGGGCAGATTTTCCACGTAGACGGCGGATACGGCCTGACGTGAGGGCCGGCCACTGGAAGAGCAAGAGGAAAGCGGGCTCACCCGCATTATGGTGGGTAAAAAAGCTTGACTTAGCCTTGGGCATCTGGTAGTGATCTAAGACATTAATGCCGTTTTAAGCTAAATTGTTTCAGGCGAGAACTCCGCCGCTGCCGTAGGGCAAAGGGTTCTACCAAGGGCCTCCACTGGAACATCCGTCCAAATGGGCGATTGAAGCGGGTTTAAGAAACCGGAACGAAAGTGGTCGAGCGAAAAATAGCTTGACAATAAGCGTTGCATTTGTTACCAAAAATACATTCCGGACTATTTTATCGGATTCTATCCGGGAATGTTTTTTTACGGGACTCCCGACTTAGGGAGGAACTGTTGAAAGGAGGATTGAGGGTATGGTTAAACGTTTGTTTGTTATGAGCCTTATGGTTCTCGCGTTGTGCGGTATGAGCGCAATGATTTCCTGTGCAGGTGGTCCGGTTGCCCCTATGGGCGCGCCGAATATGTGTATGCCTGCGCCTCCGGGACTTCCCCCGGTGTGTGGCCCCGCTAAGACGAGCTACTCATCAATAAAAGAGGAAATCATTCCTGTGCCTGCCCAGATTCGCAAAGTGAGAGTCGTTGCTCCTTATCTGGCTGGTGTGGCATGGCCCCGCACTCCGTTGGCTTTCTACGGCAATCCCCAGACTTTTCCGAATCCCATCGCGGTTGGTCGCTATGAGTGGCTGGTTCCCGCCGTGGAAGTCAAAAACGAGCATTTCGACACATTTGTCGGCCCCTGCTGCGAAAAGATCAAAGTGCCCCGTTGCGTGTACGTGAAAGCCAATTATGTAAAAACCAAGCCTGCATGTGGCCCCGTGCCCATGGCTCCGCCTCCCCCCATGCCCATGAAGGTGACGAAGTAGGGAACGATCGGCGGTTGAGTTGACCGAAAGAGTTTAAGAGTTACCTCAGATATAATGAGTTGTCGAAAGGAGGATTAGGGTATGGTTAGAAAGTTAAGTTTTCTCGGATTCCTGCTTATCGCCCTGACAATGGCGGGCGTAGCTTGGGCCGAGACCGCGAATATGGGCTCGATCCCGGCGCCGCAGCCGATGGTTATGCCTGCAGCCGCCCCGGCCATGTGCCCCCCGGGAGGATGTCCTGTAGGACCCGCTCCCAGAATGATGGCCCCGGCGCCTTGCAGACCCAAGAAGCTCTCGACTTCCATCGAAGTTAAAATGCAGTATCCGCAAATGCCTGCTCCCATGTGTCCGCCCCCTATGTGCGGCCCCGTCGGCCCCCCGCCCATGCCGGTTGCAGTGCCCATGTGGAAGTTCGTTGTTCCTTGGCCCCCCTTCGTATATTACCTCCCGGTTGAATAACTGAGAGATGTCCCCTAAAAAGAGCCCCCCACAAGGGGGCTTTTTTATTCCAGAAAAGCCAAGCCATTATGATTATTATTCCCGCAATAGATCTCAAAGACGGTAAGTGCGTGCGGTTGCGCCAGGGACGTATGGATGACTCCACAACATTCAACGATGACCCTGCGGATCAAGCCAGAATCTGGGAAGACCTCGGCGCTCGTAAGATCCATGTGGTTGACCTGGATGGCTCCGTGGACGGCAAGGCGGTCAATCTCCCTGTGATAAAGAAGATTCTCAAGACTGTGAAGGCGCCCATTCAAATAGGCGGCGGAATACGCAATGAGCAAACTCTAGCCATGTATTTGGACGCCGGCGCGCAAAATTGTATACTCGGCACCATGGCCGTGACTCGACCCGATGAAGTCATGGCCATGGTGGAGAAGTATACAACCGGAGTGTCCATCGGTATCGACGCGAAGAATGGGTACGTCGCGGTCCAGGGGTGGACGGAATCCACTCAGCTACGCGCCGCTGAGGTCGCGGCCCGGTATGATGCGCTGCATCCCTTCTCCTTTATCTACACGGACATAGAACGTGACGGTATGATGAAGGGACCCAACATCCCGGCCACCCTGGAGTTCGCTCAAAGCGTCGCCTCCGAAGTTATCTTGTCCGGCGGCGTCACGACCATTCAAGACGTACGCGACGCGCTACCACTGAAGGCGCACGGCGTATCGGGAATCATCATCGGTCGGGCGCTCTACGAGAAGACCATCGACTTCAAGGAAGCGGCTGAATTGGTCGCACACGTTTAAAATGAGCCCCTCACCGTGCGCAGAGTGTTCTGGAACACGGTGAGCCGGTATGAATGCTGTTACGCTGCCAAACGAGGGAAAATTGGTGAAGCCCCTCATGAAGCAGGTTCTCCCCAATGCTATCTTTGCTTACAGAGCCAATGAGGCGTGAATGCTCGCAAAACGAATTATACCGTGTTTGGATGTGAAGGACGGTCGCGTGGTGAAGGGCGTCAACTTCGTGAACCTTCAGGACGCCGGCGACCCTGTGGAAAACGCCCGCTTCTACGACGCCGAGGGCGCCGATGAGCTGGTGTTCTTGGATATTACCGCTTCACATCAGAAGAGAAAAATTATACTCGACGTGGTGGAACGCACCGCCGAAGAAGTGTTCATGCCGCTCACCGTGGGCGGAGGCATCAGAGCCGTGGGCGACATCAGGGAACTGCTGAACGCCGGAGCGGACAAGGTTTCTCTGAACACCGCCGCAGTGACCAACCCGGAGTTGCTTCGTGAGGCCTCGGCGATGTTCGGGAGCCAGTGTATCGTCATCGCCATTGACGCCAGGAAGACGGGCGCCACCCCTTCCGGGTACGAGATCAGCATACACGGTGGCCGCACCATGACCGGCATCGACCTACTGGAATGGGCGAAGCGAGCTGAAGAACTGGGCGCCGGTGAAGTCCTCCTCACGAGCATGGACGCAGACGGCACCAAAGACGGATTCGATCTCCCCATGACCAAGGCGGTCGCCGAGATCGTGGGCGTTCCCGTCATAGCCTCGGGCGGCGCAGGCAAGGCCGAACACCTTAGAGACGCCATTGTGCTGGCCCGCGCCGACGCAGTGCTGGCGGCCTCGATATTCCACTTCAGGGAAATCCCCATACTGGACCTCAAGCGCTATCTTCAAAGTGAAGGCGTCCCCGTCCGCCTGTGAACATAGCCGCGGCGTCATGGGAATGCACGGCGCCCTGATGCTCATACAGCTCACGGCGAAGCTGCGGGAAATGGAGCCCTACGCCTCTTTCAGCGCTACCTTTCAGTAGTTCCTCGCAATCTTGCAAATTCTGAAGAAATGCACATATTGCTGGTTTGAGCGACACAACGGCCAAGTCGACTTACGAGCAGTGCGTCGGCCACTCCCATTTTACTCGTGGCTTTCTCGTCGGACTGTGATAGCGACCCAATGAGAATAAGCGACTCAGTAGCGGCGCCGACCGGCTCCTCACACCTTACGAGCTTGGTGAATAGCACAAACCATGACTGAACACGCAATCGAACATATACTCACTGAAAGCGTAGATTCCCTTGAATTACCGGGGGTTCTTGAGGAAATCTCCGTATACGCCTTCTCTATACCCGGTAGAAGCGCAATCTTAGAATCAACCCCCGATACATCTGTCGAGCGTATCTCTCGGACGCTGGATTTGGTTTCTCAGGTGAAAGAAGCCATATCTCTGAACGGACCCATCGGGCTCAGCGGACTTTTGCCCATGGACGGCGTCTTGGCCAAGCTTGCGAACCCCTCTTCGGTTCTCGATGCGGAAGAGATGCTGATTATTTGCGATTTTGTGCAAATCTGCGATTCCGCCAAACGCTCCCTAGACGGCCTTGACGAGCGCTACAATCTCCTAAGGGGCTTGTCCGGCCCCATCACCTATATGCCGCACGTGGTCAAATACCTCGAAACGATCTTTGATGAGCACGGCGAAGTCAAACCCTCGGCAAGCCCCAGGTTGATCCGTATCCATGAACGGGCTCGCAGCGCAAGAGAAGGCGTGCGACGCAGGTTGGAACGGGTCATCCAGGACAGGGATCTCTCCCGGATCGTGCAGGAAGACTACATAACCCTACGGAACGATCGGTATGTGATACTCCTGCGGCCGGAATTCAAGGGACTCCTGGACGGCATTGTGCACGACCATTCCCGCAGCGGCGCGTCCGTGTACGTCGAGCCCTTCAACGTGATCGAGCTGAACAACCAAATCGCCTCGGTTTTGGATGAGGAACGAGAGGAAATCCGTCGCATCTTCGTGGAAGCCACAGGCCGCCTCCGAGAAAGCCGAGAAGAGCTGGAGGAAAACTACTCGGCTGTGGTCTTTCTCGACGCCTACCAAGCTCGCGCAGCCTACGCCTTGGCGACGAACGCCGTCAAACCAATCCTCTCCCAGGACGATTTCCGTATCCTGAGCGGGCGGCATCCACTCTTGTCTCTGGAAGAATCCGAAGTCGTGCCCATGGATGTCATACAGGATGCGAACGCTCTGGTAACCGTAATCAGCGGCGCCAATATGGGCGGCAAGACCGTTGCCCTGAAGATTGCGGGGCTCTTCCCGTTGATGACGCGCTGCGGAATCCTTCTCCCCGCAAAGGAAGGCACCGTTATCAACCCATTCAGCCGCATCATGGTCGATATCGGTGATGAGCAGGACATTAAGGGCCGGGTGTCGTCTTTTTCGGGCCACATAACGCGCATCAAGGCCATTGTAGAGAACTCCCGTGACGGTGATCTGGCGTTGCTCGATGAGCTGGGCGGCGCCACGGACCCTGAGGAAGGCTCTGCGCTGGCCATGGCAATCCTAGACGAGCTGAGCAAACGCCGAGTGCGCGTGGTGGTCACCACTCACCTGACGCAGCTCAAGGCGTACGCTTTGTCCCGGCCGTTCGTGAAGAACGTGAGCGTCGAATTCCATCCCGTAAGCCTCAAACCCACGTATCGGCTGCTCTATGACTTTCCCGGCGAATCTCACGCCATCGCCACAGCGGAACGCATCGGCCTTGCCCCGGAGGTTGTGGCCGCCGCGCGAGGTTACCTGGACCGCTCAGGTGGCGGTGGAGCGCAACTCATCAAGGATCTTCGGGAAAAGCTCGCGGAAGTGGAACAGACGTCCGCCGAACTCAGCGAGATGAAATCCCAAACACAAAGCGAGTTACACAAGATCGCAGCGGAAAAGGAATTCATGCTGGAGGACTTCCGCATAGAGGCGCGAACTCTCCTTGCGGCCGCTCAACGACAAATCACGGAGCTTCAGCAATCCCTCAAGAACAAGAAGCCGGATCGACCTGCGCCACGACCCGCCGAAGTGCTCAACCGGCTCAGGAGCGATCTCACCACGAGCTTCGGCCCACTGGAGCGCACCGCGCCGGCAATTGAGGTGGGCGCCACGGTTCGCCTGAAAAAGTTCGGAAAGCAGGGTCAAGTAACCGACATCCTAGACGGCGGCAAGATCGAGGTTGCCGTTCGAGGTCTGAACATCAAGACCGATGTGGATGAAGTGGAGATCATCTCGACAAAGTCGACAATGCCCAAACCGGCTATGCGCGGCTCCGTGAGCATAGATCAGTCGGACTCCTCCCCCGGCTGGGATATAAAGGTCATCGGAATGCGTGGGGATGAGGCGATTTCGGCCATAGAGAAGGCCATCGACAAGGCGCTCATGGCGGGACTCTACACATTAAACATTATTCATGGAAAAGGGACGGGCCGTCTGAAGAAAATCATCCGTGAGTACCTGGCCAAATCGTCGTTGGTTAAGAGCTATCGCGGGGGCGACTTGAACCTGGGCGGCGAAGGCGTAACCATAGTGGAGCTGGCCTTTGATTAGCTTGAGCCGCCTCGGTGAACACAATCATTCCTATAATCTTTGAAGGGAAGCGCGCATGAGAATACCGGAATCCAAGATTGCCGAGATCGCCGCTTCAGCGGACATTGTGCAGATTATCTCGGAATATGTGACGCTGAAGAAGGCCGGCAAAGACTTTAGAGGCATGTGTCCGTTCCATGGAGACAAAGACCCGTCGTTCTACGTGGCGCCGCAAAAGTCAATTTTTCATTGCTTTGGATGCGGTGTTGGTGGTAATATATATAGTTTCCTGATGCGCATTGAAAACGTCTCCTTCATCGAGGCCGTTAAGCTTGTCGCAGACAGAACCGGTATCGTCCTCGAATGGCGAAACGACGGACGCAGCCCCGACGACAAACAGAAGATCCTCGCCGTCTTGAACGAGGCTCAAAGGTATTTCGTGCGGAATCTCAAGGCTCACGCCGAGGCGCGGGAATACCTCTCGTCACGGGAGATCGCCCCTGAACACTTCGAGTCCGTGGGGTTCGGCTTCGCCCCGGATCTTTGGGAGGGCCTTGAAAACCACCTAAGGAGCAGCGGCGCCGACATCAAAGACGCCTTAAGCGCGGGACTCCTCAAGGCGCGGCAAAGCGGCGGGCACTACGATGCTTTTCGATCCCGTATCACCGTACCCATCAAGGATCTGGGCGGCAAAATCGTGGCCTTTGGGGGACGCATCTTCGGCGAAGGTGATCCCAAGTACTTGAACTCACCGGAATCCGCCGTCTTTCACAAGAAATACGTGCTCTACGGATTAGAGGCTGCACGGGACGCAATCCGCCGTGAGGATGAAATCATCATTGTCGAAGGGTATTTCGACCAAATCGCCCTCAGAATACGCGGGGTTGAAAATGTCGTCGCCTCTATGGGCACGGCGTTGGGGACGGAACAAATCAAGCTGCTGAAACGCTTTTCTTCCACTATCCTTACCATCTTTGATGGTGACGAGGCGGGTTTACGCGCGGTCAAACGCAGTATTCCGCTCTTTCTGTCTGAAAGCGTTGAGCCTCGCTGCCTTATCCTCACTGAGGATAAAGACCCGGATGAGGCGATACGACGTCTCGGCGTCGAAGGTTTTCGCAAAAAAGTCGGTGAAGCAGTTTCGATGATCGACTTTTTCCTGGAAACAATAACCCGAAATCATTCACTAAATACGGTTCAGGGCCGGGATGTGGCTCTGGAGGAATGTATTCCCGTCCTGCGGGAGATTGCCGATTCGAAAGAGCGCGATTATCTTATAGAAAGATTCTCATCAGCTCTGAAGATTCGCGAAGACCGTCTGCATTCGGCGTCGTCACGCAGAGGAAGCCCCACCAAGGCCGTGGCTCACCGCGGCGGCGTCAACAACCTTTTTGCTTTCCCAGGAGATGAAAGGAACGTCGTCCGTGGGATGCTCTTTAAGGAAGGATTCATCGAACAGGTAACCCAAAGCGGTCTGCTCAAGGAGATCGAACATCCCATTCTGAGCACTCTTGCTCAAGAAATGGCGACATTTCAGCAGAACACCGGCGCTTTTGATCCCACTGCCTTTGCCCTTTCCTTAGAGGATGAAACAATGGCGTCCCTGGTGGCGGCATGGTTGAAACCCAGACCCGAGGAGGATGACCTTCGGCCCGAAGTTGACGGCGACATCGTAATTCAGGAATCCCTCAACAGCCTGCGACTCAGAAAACTGGCCAAACGCAAAACGGAAATTCAAGAAAAAATGAAAACAATCAGCGCCCAAGACGAAGACTTCAAAGAACTCGCAAAGGAACTTTGGATCATTGGGCAGTATTTACGAAGGTAACGCGTATGTTCGGCGGCTCGCTCCGGCTCTCAATGATTGCGGCAGGCCGTGAGCTACCGAATCAATACGCAGAAAATTATTGACTTTAGCGAAACTATAGCGTTTAAACGTGGACGCCGCAATAGGCGCTTTGAGTGGATTCGGCGCCTCGGAAATACGGCGGCTTTAACACACTACGAACGAATAGGCGTTCACAGTGCGCAAAGCGACTCCAAGGCCGGTGAACCACACGCAAGGCAATCGGTCATCGGCGACGGAAATACGATAAAGGTGACGATGGGGTGGTCCGGCGGGAAGATGAGCCTCCCCTCCAGTTTCACCGGCGCGGAGCGACCTTAGGCCGGTGAACCATACAAATGGACGACACATCGCGGTAAGGAGAAGTCCTTTAATGGGTGAATCAAAGACTAAAGTGGATTACAAGGATCTGTTTGATCTGGCGCGGTCCAAGAAATTTCTGACGTACGACGAAATTAATGAGGCCATGCCCGAGGGCGTGGTCGGCGAAAACCAAATTGACGAGCTTCTCGTGAAGATGATGACGGATTTTGACGTCGAATTGGTCGCGTCCGAAAAGAAAATCCAGATCATAGAGAAAAAATCACGCAAAGCTGAGGACGAGAAATCCGAAGAGGAAGAAGAAGAAGAGTTGGTCGCCGACGCGGAAGCCATCGTTCGAGGCAATGATCCCGTGAAGATGTACCTTCATGAGATGGGCTGCGTGTCGCTCCTCACCCGAGAAGGTGAAGTTGAAATAGCCAAGCGGATCGAGCAAGGTGAGCAGCAAGTCTTCAGCGTAATCATCGGATGCCCCGTCACGATCAAGGAAGTCCTCGCCTTGGGCGACAAGCTGCAAAAAGGCACGATTCGCCTCAAAGAGGTGGTTCGGGGCTTTGAAGAAGAAGAGATGGAAGGGGACGATACCACCCATGTGGAAAAGGTGCTCAAGCTTATCGAAGATATGCAGGAGCACGACAGGTGTATACCGCCTCTTGACGCACAACGAAAAACTGCGGCAGAAGCCAAGGATAAAGCGGCCCTAAAGGAATGCGAACAACAGATCGCACAATTGAGGGAAAAGATTGTCTGGTGCCTCAGGAATATCAATCTCAATAGCAATATGATTGAACATATAGCGGGAAAATTGAAATTCCTGGTGCAAAAGCTCGAAACCTCCCAAGATGAACTCAAGGCCGTTGAATATGAGCTGAAGATGCCTCTGGATCAGGCCCAGGCGCATATCAGCGTCATAAAGAAACTCATCGAAGACAAGAAGCCCATCAAGAAACTGACACACTTGTCCGGCCAAAGAATACTCGATCTCGAAAAAAAGCTCGAAGGCAGTCTGCGCAAGATTCAGAAGCTTCGCGCTGAAGCAGGCATGGATGAGGTGAGCCTGAAGCAATCTTTGTCGAGATGCCAGGAAGGGGAATACCTTGCGCGCAGGGCGAAAAGCGAGCTGGTGCAGGCAAACCTTCGTCTCGTTGTCAGCATTGCAAAAAAATACACCAATAGGGGTCTGCAATTTCTTGATTTGATTCAGGAAGGCAATATCGGTCTCATGAAGGCCGTTGATAAGTTCGAGTATCAACGCGGCTATAAATTCAGCACGTACGCCACATGGTGGATCAGGCAAGCCATCACCAGGGCCATTGCGGATCAAGCGAGAACCATCCGTATCCCCGTGCACATGATCGAGACCATCAACAAACTCATCCGCACGTCCCGTTACTTGGTCCAGGAATACGGACGCGAACCCACACCCGAGGAAATCGCCGAAAAGATGGAGTTCCCCCTGGAAAAGGTGCGTAAGGTCCTCAAGATCGCTAAGGAACCCATCTCCCTCGAAACACCCATAGGTGAAGAGGAAGACTCCCATCTAGGGGATTTTATCGAGGACAAGAAGATACTCTCGCCGTCGGAGGCGGTTGTGAGCATGAGCCTCACGGAACAGACGCGCAAGGTGCTCGCCACGCTCACTCCGAGGGAAGAGAAGGTTCTCAGGATGAGATTCGGCATCGGCGAAAGGGCGGATCATACCCTCGAGGAAGTCGGGCAGGACTTCGACGTCACCCGTGAGCGCATCCGTCAGATCGAGGCAAAAGCCCTCAAGAAACTGCGGCATCCCTCTCGCAGTAAGCGTCTGAAACCGTTTATTGAAGGGTAGATCTTTGCGGCCGACGGTGATCGGCTAACGACATATTGGATAAAAGGGGAATCAGTCAAAGGGCCGGTTCCCCTTTCGACTTTGTTCGCATGATACGGAACTCCAACCTCGCGGATCTCTTCGGAGACATAGTGCGACAATTCATACCGATATGCTTTCACAAAAGTAATATTGGTGGAGCTTTTGTTGCAAAGGTTCTTGGAGAGGGGTTTGGGGAGAATCCTTCTTTCAAAAAAGTTCTCCCCAATATTACTTTTGTGATTAGGTATTGGTACCAGTGCAATCGGGGGCGGTTTGTGGTGCAAAAGCCATTTGTAGCATTTCTCAGGTATACGCCGACACTCGTCTCGGCGATTCTCCTCCTTTTCTTCATCCCCGGCCAGGTTTTCGGCCAAGTTTGTCCGGAAATAGACCTGCAAGTGCTCCGTGTCTTCTGCGCGAAGACGTCGCCTTATTACCATAAACCCTGGAAGAGCCCCGATTTCACCAGCGTGCGGGGCAGCGGATTTTTCTTTCGCGATGCGGTGAACTTTCCCGGCTTGGAAGGCCTCATTCTCACGAACGCGCACACTATTTCTCAGTCCCAGAGCATCAAGGTCTCGAATGGCCGTGAAAAGCGCCAATATCGGGCAAAGGTCCTCGGAATCTGCGATATTGCCGATTTCACCGTGCTCCAGCTCGAACCCGAAGATCTGGATGTCTACGAGAAGCGAAACGGCAAGATCACGCCCCTTGAACTCGGCGACAGTGACAAGCTCCGCGTGGGAGATAAGGTTCTCGGGTGGGGGTATCCCCTGGGTGGGGAAGGGATCAGCAAATCCGAACAAGGGGAAATCAGCCGCATCGAAGTGTCGTCGTACGCCTACTCCCATGAAACATGGCTCATGATGCAGGCGTCGCTCCAGCAGAACAGGGGCAACTCAGGCGGCCCCGTCATCAAAGACGAGAAGGTGGTGGGGATTTCCTTCCAGGGAATGCGAACAACCGACCGCATCAACTACTTCATCCCCATTAACGTGGTTAAGAACTTGCTGCCGTCCCTGGGAAATCAAGAAGCTATCCCGAAATGGCGGTATCGCATCCAGTACATGTTCCCACGGCTCAAGGACTACTTCGGCCTCAACCCGGATCAGGGGGGGATTCTCCTGGACAACATCGTCCCCGAAGGAGGGCCGCACACCTTCGGCCTGCGCGTCAACGACATCATCACGCAAATTGACGGGTACGAGATCGATAACTTCGGCGAAATCCACTTCAAGCCCTTGGGCCAAAAGATCTACTTCACCGAAATCCTCAACAGGAAGAAAGTGGGGGACGACCTGACGATAACCGTGATTCGCGGCTCAGAGACGCTGAAACTTGAAGGTAAGGTGACTCGGAGTCTCCCCAGGCTTGTGCCGAAGATCTTCACGAGACCCAACTATTTCATATTCAGCGGCATCGGCTTTGTGGAACTCACGTCCAACGCCATCAGCGAAATGGACAAGGCGGGTGAGGTCTTTCGCTCCAAGTATTCCAACATCTTCCCTGAAAGACCATACGAGAAGGTGGTCATCATCTCGGAGATCTTCCCCGATTACGGACTCACGGACACGGGCTCGTATACGAAGAGAGTCATCAAGCTCGACGACGAGCCCATCTTAAACGTGCCGCAGCTCTATGAGGCCATTCACGAACGCATCGCACAGGGACATACAAAGGCCATCCTGACCACATCGGATATGACCAAACTACCCTTGGATCTCAAGAACGCCGCAACCATGGATGAAGGGATCAAGCAGAAATACGGCATTCTGAACATGAAGACCCCGGGTAAGTTCAGCCGGTAATCTAATCCGGATGGTCCTGTCGGATTCTTTCCATGTGCGGGGCTAGGCTCACGAAATAATCATAGATCTTTGCGTCAAAGAGGTTGTCTCTGTAGGCTTCCATGATCTTGAGCGCTTTTATATGGCTGAAGGCGTTTCTGTGGGGCAGGGGGCCGGTAAGAGTGTCATACGTATCCACGATGGTGACGATGCGAGCGCTCTCGGGGATGTTTTGGCCAACCAGCCTCGACGGATACCCCGAACCGTCCCAGTGCTCATGGTGAGCCAGAGCTACGTCACGGGCCATCTCGATGATCGGGAGATCCGAACCCTGGAGAATGCGGGCGCCGAGATACGGATGGGTTCTGTAAGTCCTCAGCTCTTCCGCCGTGGCCAAGGAATGCGCCACCTTGGAAAGCGTCTCCTCAGAAATGCCGAGCTTTCCCACATCATGAAGGCGCGCCGCAAGACGTAGCTTCTCCACATCCATAGCGTTCCACCGTAAATACACCGCCATGAGCGAAGCGTACTCCCCCACACGCACGCAATGGGGCTGTGTTTGTCTTTTGGCGACAACAAGAGCCGACACCAGGAGCTGCGTAATTTCCGTTTCTCGTTGCGCAAGGGCCGCCTCTTCCTGCTGGATGCGCCTCTCGAGACCGATACGATACTCCTCGGCCTGAACCCACAGGCGCCGCCGTTCCAGGGAGTTGTTCACTGCAAGCATGAGATCCCGTTGCTCGAAGGGCTTGAACAGATACCCGTATGCGCCCAGGTCAAAGGTCATTGCCGCTGCGGCTAAATCGTCCAACGCCGTGATGATGATAACCGCCATGCTCTTGAAGCGGCTCTTCACGAAGGTGAGAAGGTCCATCCCGGACATTCCGGGCATCAGCATGTCGGCGATGAGGAGCTGGAAGCGCTGATTCACAATGACGTCCACGGCCTCTTCTCCGCTGAACGCCACGGTGGTGCGATGCCCTTCTTTTTGCAACCACCGAGAAATAATGCTGCAAATCTCCGGATCATCATCCACAATGAGAATATCTGAACAGGGAATTTTCATGCTCGAACGCCGTTCATCCTACGCTACGTGTGATATGCGCTTCGAGTCAACACGTGAGTAAGCCGCTTCCGTAGAGACCCGGAGTTGCGTCGGAAACGTATTTCGTCTGCGCACATCCGGCGCACGTGGGTTTCGCTCCATTCATGGATTTAGTATACCACAGAGGGCGTACGACACGAAATCGCAGGCTTCGCCGCTCCTTGGGACTTGCAGCGCAGACCCGTCACCTGGAGAAGCTATTGCTTGAAGGGCGCCTCACGTGCAGTCGAGGTATTCTCTCAAACCGGCAAACATTGCATCCGAATTTTCTTAGACCTTTTTGGGAAAATAAAAAAGCTTGACGAGGCGCTCTATTATTGATTATGCTCCGACTTACCGCACTCCGGATTTATACATTTGTATTTGTTTCGTGGATGGAGGGTTACGTACACCTTGCCCGGGGAAATTTTTCCGGTTGAGCGGCCCCGGGCCAAGGTATAACCACAAGTGTCTCACATATCAGTATATTTTCGCCTCTCTTCGACACCTCTTCGCTTTCCCTTATTTTGAACCCAGCGTTATTCCGACATACAATACGCATTCGTCAAGTGAACCGGCATGCAAAGCGTTCTTGGTGCGGCGTTTGTGACCCCGCCTTTCTTGCTGGAAGGTCCTCCTTAATATCCACTCATCTAAAAGCGGAGGGCGTCTACTATTTTGAGGCGTGAGGCGGCCCAGGCCGGCAGCACACCGCCGATGAAGCCCATTACCAGGGCGAAGGCCATGCTGTACCCGATGATGTGCGGTGTAAGGGTAAACCCGAAGGCGAGTTCCGAGAAGGTCTCCCAGTTCAAGGTGGAGATCGTGAGAAATTGCAAGAGCGAACTCCCTGTGAGTCCCAGCGCTCCGCCAAGCATCCCCAGCAAGAGGGACTCGATGAGGAAGGACGCGAGGATGCTCCAGCGTTGAAAGCCAAGGGCGCGTAACGTGCCGATTTCGCGCGTGCGATTGGCCACCGCCGAATACATGGTGACCATCGCGCCTAGAATCGCCCCCACACTGAAGAAGCTCGTCATGGCAATCCCCAAGATCCTGATGAACTTAGACATGACCTCGGATTGCTGCCGGTAAAAGGCGATTTCCCGCTTTACCTGCACCGAAAGCCTGGGGTCGCGTTCCAGCCGCTCCTTGAGGGCTTCAAAGGCTTTGCTGTCCGGCACGTGCAACAGAACCACCGAATACGCGTCTCGCCGAAACGCCCCCATGAGTTGATCGGCGTCGCCCCACAACTCCGAGTCAAAAGCCGTATTGTTCGCGTCGAAAATACCCACCACATGCCAATCGGTGAGGGTAAACCGCACGGTCCCGCCCACGTAAACGCCCTTGAGCCTCTGGGCCAAGCTTCGGCCGGCGATGATCTCCCGTGTTCCCGGCTTGAACATGCGCCCTTCAACGAGCTTAACTTGCGGTCGCATCTTCATGGAGTTCGGCCCGACACCCCTCACCACCACATTGGTCGGTTTCCCCCCGGCGATCTTCGTTAGCGCCACCAGCACCAGGGCCTCCTTTGTTGCTACGGGGTTTCCCATGGCGTCCAGCGAGGTCTCGGGCTGCACCTCGATGATGTCAGCGGATTGCCGGTCGATGACGCTGGAAACCTCCGTCTCCGCCGACCCTCTCAGAACAATTGCGTTTTCGGGATTGCCTGTTTCGCGTAGGGTTTGCTCCAGTCCTTCCGCGAGCATGAGTACGGCCGCGAACACGAACGTAACTAGGGCCATTCCGCCCGCGGTGAGGGCCGACGTGAGCTTACGCGTCCATATATTGCGCATACTGTATGCTAAGGGAACAGGCATTATTGACGATTATATTCCGTTCAGGAAATCGCACCGTCGTGTGCGGCGTGTTTGCAGGCAAACCCACGAAAGAACTCGTGTTGAAGAAATTCCTCAAGCCCAATGGGAATCATCGGCTCATGGAACTCGTCACCAAAGGTCGTGACCACAAGGCGGCTAACTTCATTCAGATCCACGGAGCCGCCCTCGGTAGCGATATCCGTTATGCGGATGTCGGGCATGCCGCAGTTGACGATGAAACGTGAAGGGTCATGAACAAGTCGCACATTCAGGCTGAACCCATGAGACGTGACGCGGCGCCGAATTTTCACGCCGATTGAGGCGATTTTCGCCGTCGGGCTCACCCATATCCCGGGCTTGCCGTGGATGCGAATACCAAGGATTCCCAGGCGCTCCAGGGCGCGCAATATGACGCTCTCCAAGCTGTGGACGTACCCGGTCACGGTCATGGAACGCGACCGCAGATCCAAAATAGGATAACATACCAGTTGCCCTGGGCCGTGGTACGTGGCGAGCCCGCCCCTGTCGGTGGTGTGAATTTCCACGCCGAGACGCTCCGCCTCCTCGAGAGAGATCAGTACGTCCCCGCGCGAGCCGCGTTTCCCGAGGGTTATCACGGCGGGATGTTCCACCACCAGCAGCGCATCGGGGCGGAAGCCGCGAATCTTCGCGTCCACCAAGGTCGTCTGAAGCCCCAAGGCATCCTTGTAATTCATGAGACCGAGTTCGAGCACGAGCATGGATCGTATCCACTCACGAAGAAAGCACGCGGCGCCTTATCCTGAAATGAAAGATGTAAGATAGGCGAAGATCGTTTTGTGCAGCGGGTATCCCTGCTTCCTTCTTCTATTACGAACCCGCGGAAAAGACAGCGTTCGGTGCTCCGCAACAGCGCTTGTATTTCTTGCCCGAACCGCATGGGCATGGTGCGTTCAGTGACGGTTTCATGCGAATCGCCTTTACCGGCTGAGGCTTCTTGCGCTGCTCGTAATAATGTTTCGCTAAGAGAAAGAGCGTGACCGCAATGAGAATGGCGCATACGATAACCAAGCCGACTTTCTCTTTCCATTGGAAGAGTGGACCGAACCAAAAAAACAGCCCTGAAACCGACCAAATACCTATCCAGAGAAGGGCGTACCAAGGACCTTTGATTTTCTTTTTCATTGACGCTAGATGACCTCTATATCGACCAAATGAGTTTCGTAGAGACGCTGCACGTATGCTGTACCCTCAGCCATCCCGGAAAAGTATACTCGACGAGGGTTCAATCGTCAAAAATGTGAATCAACCGCACACGCCGGCCGCCTGATGGAAACCGGGTAACCGTTCACGTAACGCGGACCCGTCTCCATACTGGTAAACTAGTGCGAAATCACGATGGGCGGCGCATCATTCCAAAAGACAGGGCCGCTGAAGTGTGATATTATTCTCCATTTGTAAGGGTTCACTGGAAATATCCAGGCAAAAAGCCCTCCTGCGCCCGGTGAACCGTATCACAGAATCCTTCTCATGGAATGGTGCGCCGTGTCCTATATATTCATCAATGTGAACCATGATGTGGGGTATGAATCCTCCGAAAGCATACCGATTTCTCTGGCGTATATATTGGGTTATCTCAAGAGTCGAGGATCTATGGGAGTGATTCTCGATGACTTAAAAGATACCCCCCTTTTCCTGACGGCCCTCGAACACTGGATTCAGCGCATCAGACCGAAAGTTATAGGCTTTACGACCTACCAAAGCACCATCGGCCGTGTGCGGTTTCTGGCGAGATACATAAAATCCAAGCATCGCAACATACTTATTGCTTTGGGAGGACCACAAGTTATCGGTATGTCCCCCGGCGCGCTTGAGGAACTTGAGGATGTGGACATCCTCATTCGCGGAGAGGGCGAGGTCGTCATGCTGCAACTGAGCCGCGCCCTGGAAGCGGCCTCCTCCCTCGAGACCGTCGAGGGAATTGTATGCAGATGCGGCGCCGGTATCGTGGATACGGGCAAAGGCCCTATCCCTCCCGATGATCTCGACGAGTATCCGTCACCATACCTCAACGGCCTTATGAACATGAACGGCAAAGATACCGCGATACTCCTTTCGAGCCGCGGTTGCCGTCACGCTTGCTGGTTTTGTATCACCCCCCATGTGAGCAAAGGCAAGATACGGTTCCATTCCATAGATCGCGTCATGGCGGAAATGGAGTGCCTTACGAAGGCCGGAGTCCGCCGCTTTTGGTTCGCGGACCCGAGCTTCACCGAAGATCGCGAACGCACCGAAAGGCTCCTTGAAGAGAAAATTCGCAGAAACATCACCACGCCGTTCTGGTTCCAAACCCGATCCGATCTCGTCGATAAATCATTGCTCAAGCTGTTCAAGAAGGCAGGCGCCGATACCGTGGCCTTCGGCCTGGAATCAGGCAGCGCAGGGGTCCTCGAGCGCACGAACAAGGGCATCCTTCTCGAACAAACACGGGAAAACGTGAAAGCCGCTCAGTCACTGGATATGGAAGCGGAACTGTTCACCATCTTCGGTTTACCGGGCGAAAGTGTTGAGGCCGCACGAGAAACCCTTGAATTCGTTCGCTCAATGGGCATCCCCATTCTATCTAATTCGGGATCGCAGCAGATGCAGCTCTACTTCGGGTCCGTGTACGAACGTAATCCCAAAGGGTTCGGTATCAAACCGATCTCGCAACACAAGGCCGCATACCTCTCCATCGGTGAAGATTACGAAACAGCAAGCATGTCCAGCGCCGAAATCAGGCAAGTCCGCAATATGTGGGCTCTGGCCAATGAACAGCTGGAACAGGACGTCTACTACAAGCAGCGCATCTTCGAGATCCTGGCTTTCTTGCTCTCCAACAAGGACGACCTAAAGACCGAGCCGGCTTACTACGCATATGGAGCGCTCGCCGCCGCGGCCATCGAGGAATTCCAATTGTTGATTGACTTTCTCGAGGGATACGCCGCACAAAGCAACGGAAACATGGAGCCGGTCGAAGAATTAATTTCAGCACTGAGCTTTTTCATGGAAACCGATGAACCCATAGCTGAACTGGATCGCGTGATCTTTGACTCACGGAGCTGGATGAGCGGCGTGCCTTTCACCGGGATCTCCGGGAAATATTGGGACATGCTCTTGGGCCGCGGCCTGCTCTTGCCGGAATTCGAGCAGGGCTTTGTCGGCGCCAAGCAAGGCGACAACGTCGAGTTCACCTTCACCTTTCCCATGGATTACGTCCAAGAGGAGCTTCGCGGCAAGGACGTCAAGGTAAAGGCCGTTATCCACAAGGCGTTCAAGTCCCCCCATGTGGCGACCCTCGACGACATCAAGAGTTTGGGCATCCGGAATCACTATGCGTTCAAAGACCTAAACCTCTTACGCGAACAAAACGAAATCCTCTACTATCTGGCCCTCAGGGACGCCGATCCGACGACACTTTTGCGAACCCCCATCCATTACCTGATGCTCGCCCATAAATACGCCAAGCTCGGGAAGAAAGAGGAAATCGACAAGCTGGTGGAATTCATCAAAGGCAAGCCCACCGCCATCAACGCCCTTGCCGACACCATGATAAACGCCGGAAAACACGAGTGGGCCTTGGAACTCTTCGGCTATCTCAGTGAGGATCTGCCCTCGACTACCCTCAAGCGTGTGCGGTGTCTCTTGCAGATGCGTGAGGAACAGCGGGCCATGACCCTTATCAACAGCCTTTCTGAAGGCACCGACTTGGAATTCCAAGAAACCCTGTTGCAGACCCTGAAGGCCGCTCGCCCAGCGTCCGGCAGAATACCTTCCCTGGAGCGCCACGTCCTGGACCTCAAGGTCGCCGCCGCTCTAGGAAGGGAATTGATGACTCGTGGAGGCCCGACCTTTCTTCCGCCCGTGGTGCACGGCTGGGACGAAGGTATACGCAAGACGTGCACATAAATAGCGCCGAATCTCTCGGCTCTGCAACTAAGGCTTAATCAATAAGTAATATTGGGGAGAACCTTCTTGAAAGAAGTTTCTCCCCAAACCTCTCTCCAAGAACTTTCACAATTGCCGAAACCGGCTTTTCTCAAGGAGAAAATACCGCTTTCGGCGATTACCACAATTTCATTAGAAAGAGGTTGGAAAAACCTACTTTGCAACAAAAGCTCCACCGATCTTACTTCTGTGAAAGCTCAGCGGTATGAAACCAGTTCGCGTTTTGTTTTGCTATTTGCTATATGATCTCCTACTTCTGTTACTATTTCGTTATCAAATGAGTAAAGTTGGTGAATCCTTCTTTCAAGAAGGTTCTCCCCAATATTATTAATATTTTATTTTTTGATTGCAAAAGGAGATTCGTGTGACTGAACCAAGCTCCTCTTTGGTTACGTATTATCGAGAAGGCCATGTGGGCGTTATCACGTTGAACCGTCCTGAAAAGCGCAACGCCTTGAATTCCGCCGCATGGACAGCCGTGGGCGACGCCGTGGATCAAGCCGCTCACGATCGAGAAGCTCGTGTGGTCCTCCTCAAAGGCGCGGGAAAGTCCTTTTGTGCAGGACTTGACTTGAGCCCGGATAACGAGGTCTTCGCGCTCATTACGCAGACGCCTTCCGCAGCGCAGAAAACGGCCTTCTACAACGAGGTGCTACGGCTTCAGGACATTCACACGCGGCTTGAGCGTCTGCCTCAACCCACCATCGCCGTTATTCAGGGGCACTGTCTCGGCGCCGGCCTGGAGCTGGTCCTGTGTTGCGACATCCGGCTCTGCTCTCAGGACGCCGTGTTCTCCCTGCCCGAGGCGTCCTTAGCCATCATAACGGATGTGGGCGGACTCCAGCGTTTG
>JBBRBO010000004.1:0-91590 GCA_038205805.1 Desulfomonilales bacterium | reverse complement strand
GCGCAGCCAAAGAAGTAATATCGGGGAGAACCTTCTTGAAAGAAGGCTTCTCCCCGAACCCCTCTCCAAGAACTGTTAAATGGCCGAAACCGGCTTTTCTCAAGGAGAAAAGGCCGCTTTCGGCATATTAAACATTCTCAGATAGAAGTCGAAAAAACCTACCTTCCCAAAAAGAGTCTTCACCAATGTTACTCGTTGGAAAGCACTTTGGTATAAGTCGATTTGCGGCCGGCTTTTTCCTCTTCTTTACAAGAATTGCGCTTATGAGCTTACGTGAAAGTATATGACACAGCGAGCCGTCTTCTTTTAAGACGCATCTCGCGTATCTTTCAACTGTGCGTGAGCTTCCCCGCACGGGCCGCCGGTCCCGAAATACACATTAATAACGCTTTTCGAGGCCATTACTTCCGCAGGGACGCCTTCGGCTATTTTGGCCCCCTGGTTCAGGACGAGGATGCGGTCCGAGAGGCCGATTACGGCTCTCATGACATGTTCGACCACTACGAGGGTGACGCCGGAATCGCGCACCTCGAGCAGGAGTTTCACGGCGGCGTCCACTTCACCGGGATTGAGACCGGCCATGTTCTCGTCAAGGAGCAGTACCTTAGGTTTGCAGGCTAGGGCTCGCCCCAATTCGAGGCGGCGGCGTTCCGGTACGCTGAGAGCCCCTGCGCTCTGCGCTGACAGGCTTTCAAGGCCGGTGAAAGCCGCCATTCGACGGGCGTACGGTTCCGCTTCAGATTTCGTCATCCCTGCGCCGTACATCGCGGCCACGAGGATGTTCTCGAATACGGTCATGCCGTGGAAGGGCTGCGTAATCTGGGAGGTCTTCGCGAGTCCACGCCTCACGATCTTGTGGCCGGCAAGATGAGTGATGTCTTCGCCCGCCAGGAACACCTTTCCGGAAGAAGCTTGCGTTATCCCTGTAAGGCAATTGAACAGCGTTGACTTGCCCGCGCCGTTCGGGCCGATGATGCCGAGGATTTCGCCGGCGTCGAGGCTGAAATCCACACCTGAAAGGGCGCAGAGCGCTCCAAAATGCTTGGTCAGGTTTCGGCACTCGAGTATCTTCATGGCTTATACCAATGCGCAGCTAAATAAGTAATATCGGGGAGAACCTTCTTGAAAGAAGGCTTCTCCCCGAACCCCTCTCCAAGAACTTTCAAATTTGCCGGAATCGGCTTTTCTCATGGACAAAAGCCCACTTCCGGCAAATCAAACATTCTCATGTAGACGTCGAAAAAACCTACCTTCCCAAAAGAGTCACCACCAATGTTACTCGTTGGAAAGCACATTGGTATTACGCATTCTCTCGGTGTACGCCGTTACTCCGTCGGCTTGGGCGCTATGAGTCTCATTGGTTCGCGTCATAGAGACTTCCACCCGTACCGCTGTTTGAGAAAACCGATCAATCCTTGGGGCGCAACCTGAATAACCACTATGATGACCAACCCGATGAGGATGAGATAGTATTCCACAAACGCGGCGCCGAGAAATTCAGCGATCAGGGTTAGAAAACACGCCCCTACCACCGGCCCGAGCATTGTGCCCATACCGCCCAAAAGGGTCATAATGACCATTTGCACTGTCTTGTGCACACTGAAGGCGTCCGTGGGGGTGATGTAGGTGATCCAATAGGCCTCGATACCGCCGAAGAGCCCCAGAAAGAAGGCGCTGAGGCAATACGCCGTGAGCTTGGTAATATGGGTGTTCACGCCCACCGCTTCGGCAGCGCTTTCAGACTCGTGTATCGCCTTGAGGCCGTACCCGAACTTGGAATGGTCTACGTAATAATGCGTCGCAATGACTGCAAGGCTTACGCCGAACAAGCAATAGTAAAAGAACAGGTTGGTGTGGCCGCTCGGGGGCAAAGAAATCCCGAAACTGCCGTCGAACAGGGTGACGCCGAAGGCGCGGTCGAACTCGAGGACCGTTTGCCGCATGGTTTCGGCGAAGGCAAAGGTTGCGATGGCGAAATAGGAGCCGCGTAGACGCAGGGTAGGGGCTCCCACAGGCGCCGCGATGCAGGCGGCGATAAGCCCCGAAAGGGCAAGGGCGGGGAAAAAGGGCAATCCCACCCTGGTCATGAGGATGGCCGTGGTATAGGCTCCGATTCCGAAGTAGACCACCGGCCCAAAATCAATGTACCCCGTGTACCCGCTCATGAGATTCCAGCAGCCCGCCAAGCCGATCCACAAGAGCGTAATCGCGGCTACACGTAGGAAGTACTCCGATGGAAAGAGCAAAGGAGCGACACCTACGACGAGCGCAGCGGCCGCAAGTATTATGAGGAGGCGGGGTTTCGCGGCGGCGTTCGGAACGCAGGCCACAGTCATGTGAGCAATCCCTTTCCCATTATCCCGGCTGGTCGGAACACAAGCGTCAGGAAAAGAATAATGAACGTGAGCGCCACGGAAATCCCGGAGGTCAGGTACATTGACGATATGGATTGCGCAAGACCTAGAGCCACTCCACCGAGTATTACCCCCGGCATGTAGCCCATACCGCCCAGCACCACCACGCAAAATGCGGTAATGGTGTAACTGAGGCCCATTTCAGGATAAATCACCACGAATGGACTGATCGCTGCGCCGGCTAGACCGCTCATGGCCGACCCCACGCCGAAGGTGAGCGCATACACGCTGCGGATCTTTACGCCGCACAATTGGGCTAGGGTCTTGTCCATAGCCGTGGCCTGAATGGCCCGCCCCGTTTCCGTGCGGGTCAGAAAGACCCAAAGCCCGTAGGTGATGGCCAGAGACAGCGCAAAAGCGGCCAGTCGTGAGAGCGGCACGTTCACGCCCCAAAAAGCTATATTTGCGCCGGAATAGGACGTGGTGATGGTGCGATAATCGTGGCTCCACAGCTTCAATGCCACATTTGCGATAACGAGATGTATCCCGAAGGTCAGGATGTAGCTCATGATATGCGGCTGGTCGATAACTCTGTTGATGATGAAGCGTTGCAGGATATACCCGAAAACAAAGAGAAATACCGCCGCAATGGGCGCCGAGGCGTACGGGTCCAGGTGGAGAAAAACGAACAGCCAATAGGAGGTAAATGCCCCCAGCATGATGAGTTCGCCGTGGGCGAGGTTGACCACTCCCATCACGCCGAAGATCAAGGAGAATCCGGCGGAGTAAGCGGCGTAAATACCACCCAAGAGGAGCCCGTTGATTACCGCCTGGAGGAACACGCTACCGTTCACCCACGGCGCCGTACCGATCCGCGATCAAAGAACGTTTCCAATGCCGAAACGGGCGTTTCAAGGAGACATTGCCTTGTTTCGGTGAAGATAAGCTTTCTTTAGAAAGAAGGTGCGAAGCCCCCCTTTACAAGAGAAGTCGTCCCACTCCTCCCTTTCTTGCATGCGAGTGGGCATAAAGCCGTTCCCGCTCGTATATGTGTCCGCCGTGGCCGTCATCAGCGCTTGCGATCCTTCCATGGGGTTAAGGGATAGATCGTCGGGGCTTCAGCAAACTCGAGGGGAAACACGGTCACCAGGCGACCTCCTTGGACCTGAACCGCCACAGGGGGATGCGCCTCGTTCGCGCCTGTCCGCCCAAAAGCGACGTGTCCATAAAAGGTGTCGAAGGTTTCCTCATGGAGCTTTTTGGCAATGAGTTCGCGGGATTCCTTGGTGAGGGGAGGTTTCAGACCCAACTCCTCGATGACCAGTTGCTGGGCGACGGCTCCCGCCGCCGCAGCGGCCTCGACGTAATCCGGGTGACGGCCGAAGCGCTCGACATACTTTTTGTCGAAATCAGCGGCAGTCCCAAAGACCTTGCCGGTGTACGGCATGTGTGGGGTCCACTCGGAAGCGGCGACTACTCCCGCCGCATCCGGTCCCAGGTCTTCGACGAACTTGGGGACGGTGGGGCCGTAACTGAAGGCGACCCCTTTGGGCGTAAAGTCGATCTCCTTCATGCCCTTGATGACGTTCATGGCCACCAATAAGTGAGATCCCACGAGCAGTATGTCCGGGTTCTTGGTCTTAACCTTGAACAGCAACGAATTGTAGTCCTGCAAGGACATTGGAAACAGCTCGTAGTGCACAACCTCAATGCCCTTTTCTGCGCAGTATCGCTTAAAGCCCTCGCAGGCCAATGAGGTGAACAGAATATCCGCGCCGATAATGGCGGCGGTCTTGGGTTTAGGGTCCATTGCGGCGAAGACTTCGACGCACCCACGAACTTCCTCGGTGGCGCGACCCAAGGTGGAAAAATAATACTTGAATCCCCGTTCAAAGAGCTTGTCCGAGCTTGCACCGCCGCTTATCAACGGAAATGCCGAGCGTTCCGCCACCGGGACTCCCGCAAACACCTGGCTGCTGCCGAAGCCGCCCAGGAGGAGATCCACCTTGTCGCTCACAATGAACTTATCGAGGAGCTTGGCGTTGGTGGATGGGTCGCTTTTGTCGTCATTGAAGATGATTTCAACGGGGTGACCGTTTATCCCGCCTTGAGCATTCACTGTTTCCATCCACAAGGTGTAGGCGTCCTTTACGAGACTGCCGTCCTTGCCGAAAGCGCCTGTGAGCGCTACGGCCACACCTATGCGTAGGGGTTTTTTATCCGTGGATTGCGCTTGCGCCGGGGCCGCCGTGACGGTAAGCGCCCACACGAACAGCCAAAAAACGAGGGCGGCCGCCGAGGCTTTGCGGAGAGCGAACGTCGCTGAACGCTGGAACTCCAAAGAACCGCCGCGTTCTTCACTGAAACTGTGAGATGGGTCCGGGTTCATGTATAGTAACCAGCCTCTATGTGATTCCGTTTCATTGCGCTGTTCCTGGTGAACGGTTACCATGAGTCTTCCTCCCATCGGCAGTCGCTTGCCTTGCGGTGAACAACCGTATTCGGTAAAGGGTCGCACAAAACGCGGCGAAAGTCACGGAGATGGGGTTCCCGCCGGCCCGAGTCATACCGGACGGAATTTCTACGGAACAAGGCGTCGTTTTCGACTACATATACGTATACAGGAGACCCATATGAAAATTATCACATTTTTACTCCCAGCGCTCTTGGTGGCTTTACCGCTTATGGCAGCGGAGCCCAATGTCGCCGGTAATTGGCAGGCCAACGTATTCGGCTCCAAGGTAAAAGCGAACGTGGAGCAATCAGGCGCCTCCATTCGTGGTGTCGCTCACGTCTACAAACTTTTTGGTGGAAAAGACACCTATCACTTTACCGGCGGAGTAGATCAGGGTCGCGTAACGGCAAGTCACCCCAGCGGGTATGTTTTCACCGGAACTATGCTATCGGCGAATCAGGTACGCGGCGTTCTGACACTACGAGACGGCAAACGTATAGATATACTGGCAAAAAGGAGATGATGTCGGGCCTAGAGCAGCCGACGAACTCTCCACACAATATAGGAATCGGTTATGCGTGTAATCAGTCAAGAAACAAGCACTGCCATACGGACGATTTGGTTTATCTGCGCCATGGGTCCCATCATGGTTATCGTGACGTTTCTGGGGCTACTGTCCATAGGGATGATGTCGCCCCTCATCATATACGCTTTTCTTCACGGCAAGCACCTGAAAGACCCGCTGCGGAACAATGATATGAGCGCAGCGTAGACGCCGTCCGTCGCAATCAAGCAAGAAGAGTTGGGGAGAACCTTCATGAAATAGGATGGGTCCCACACCGCTTTTGAAGCATTTTTACACTTGCGCTTAGAGTCGAATTTCTCACGGAGAAATACGGCCCTAGGTGAATGTTAACTGCTCGTAAGAATGTCCGGAAGAACTACTTTACACAAGCGGACTCCACCAAACGTACACGCTTGAAAGCGAATCGGTATAATCGCTTGTCTCCCAGGCCGACATATATGACTCTGGGAGCACTATCGGCCGCCCCGCGTTCTATATAGATCAACTGAGCAACTTTATAATAGATCACGGCTCGAATCCGCCTCCCAGCGTACATGGAACAAAGCGCCCCTTGGCTCGGCACAGGTGAAAACGAACATGCAAGAAAATAAAGGTGAGAAAGCCAATATCAATGTGGAGCTTGCCAAAGAGCGAACCAGATCACCAATCGGTCCCGGAAACGCGATACTCCCGTATTCCATATTTCTCTTTGAGAAACGCAGGATGCGGGGAAATTAAACGTTTTTGTAGAGGTATCGGGGAGGAGCTTCTTGCTGGAAGGGTCTCCCCACTCCTACTCGTTGAGCAGCGAAATGGTTTTATACCAATGTGCTGTGGAACGAGGAATATAGGTGAAGGACATTTTTGTAAGAGCAGGTTTCCCTAACTACTATGAAAGAATGTTTAAATGCACCGCAAGTGGCTTTTTCTTCTTGAGAAAAGGCACTTGCGCTATTTCGAAAGTTCTTGGAGAGGGGTTTGGGGAGAAACTTCTTTCAAGAAGGTTCTCTCCAATATTACTTCTTTTGTTGCGCATTCGTATTAGGTGAGCGGTCCATGATCCAAAATAGGTTTTACACAATTCGAGGCTCCAAGTGGGAAGCGAGGTTTTTCGCAAAAGGAGAGCCGTTTCCCGACACGGACATGTCCGCTCCAAGGCAAGGCGTGTGGGGAAAACCTATCGCTGAGGACTGGTCAACTCCGCGGTTTCTGGGGCACTCCTGGAAGAATCTGGACTTCGACACCGCCGTGCGCTATCTGCCCGATGTCTGATAACGATAAGCGTTATAAAGAATGTAAGATTGGGGAGAACCTTCTTGAGAAAAGTTTCCTTCCAATGCGCTGGAGGCGCTCATTTAGGCGAATCGGCTACATCCGTGAATAGAAGAGCAAAAATTCATCCGCAGATGTCGCAGATTGACGCAGATTAATACAGAGCCGGCGAATGTACGCTGAAGTCACCTTTGAGAAAAGGTTCTTTCCAATGCGCTCGAGGCGCTCATTTTGACGAATCGGCTACATCCGTGAATAGAAGAGCAAGAATTGATTCGCAGATGTTGCAGATTCACGCAATTTATACCAATGTGCTGTCGAACGAGGAATATAGGTGAAGGACATTTTTGTAAGAGCAGGTTTCCCTAACTACTATCAAAGAACGTTTAAATGTACCGGAAGTGGCTTTTTCTCCTTGAGAAAAGGCACTTGCGGCTATTTTGAAAGTTCTTGGAGAGGGGTTTGGGGAGAAACTTCTTTCAAGAAGGTTCTCTCCAATATTACTTCTTTTATTGCACATTCGTATTAATACAGAGCCGGCGAATGTACGCTGATGTTAGCGATTCGCGGCCACGCGAAGATCCCCGCACGCCTGGGAGTTTTGCCTGTGACCGCTGCTGGAGTATCGCTCAGATAACGAACTCAGTTTCTCCCGGACCTGCATGAGATCGGGATCATCCGACGTGATAAGTGACCATTCCTTGAATTCCGTCTTGTCCGTATCTCCATTCTTGAAGTGGACCAGCACATCCTGCATTTCGCCCTTGGGAGAGACGGAAAGTTCAACATTGTCGATCAGTTCGAATTCCGAGCCTTTGGATGGCTGCAGCACAAGGTCCAGGCCGTCAGGTGTAACTTTTTCGCTCAGGACTGCAAATTTGCGCAAACCACCGGAACCCACGCTCCGCAGGAGCGCCATGAGGGGATCGGCAAAGCGCGACGAGTCTCGCTCCCCTTTGAGTTCGTAGATCTCCTGGTCACGCCCGTCATGCAGGACGGTGACGATCTTGCCGTCCGAGAGTATCTCTACGTTCACTGCGCCGGTAAGCTTAAGCCTGAACAGGTCGGGTTTCTGGAAGACCAGATCCCCCGTCACGGTCATGTCGCGGTCAAAGACCGACGAATGGCGCGTTTTCACGAACGTGGCTCGAAACTGGTTCACAAACTGTGATTTGGATTCCATTTCAGGAATAATTTGCTCGAAGTCGATATGTCGCACTGCTCGTTGAGCCGGAGCGCACCCACTGAGAAACCCCAGGGTTAAGAACAAGAGAAAGTGCGGTATGTGGAAACGATTCTGCATAGTAGATCCATATTAAGCGCTTGATAGGCGCTACTCTCCTTAATACCAATGCGTAATCAAAGAAGTACTTATGGGGACAACTTTCTTGAAAGAAGTTTCTCCTCAAACCCTCTCCAAGAACTTTGCAATTGCCGGAATCGGCTTTTCTTGAGGAGAAAATGCCGCTTCCGGCGATTATCACAAATTTCTTAGAAAGAGATTGGAACAACCTGCTTTGCAAAAAAGCTTCGCCGGTCTCACTTTTTGAAAGCACATCGGTATAAGAAGTCGACAAAGGAGTTACGACGCGGAAATACCCGTCGTCGGCCGACATCGAAAAACCAGCCTCTTGTTTAATATACGTCCTTAGGGAGGAAAATTCCACGAAAAGGCCGTCTTCATCCCCGCGGCCGGCGAGTTCAAGGGGAATAGGCCGGCTCCAGGGGCGATTCAGGGGGATATTACCTGAACACGATAAAACGCGAAAGAAAAAAGCGGTGTGGATAGACTCTTTTCTCGCCGGCATTCTTGGAATCCGTGTGGCTCGGCGCTCAGATTCGGTGATTAATCGTCAAATGGGCGAAGTTCGTTCGTGGGAAGTAGGTTTTCCAATCCTATTCCGACACACATCTACCCCGTTCACTACGAATGCCCCAACCACTTGGAATCGGGATGGAGTGGTCCGGAGGAGAGATGAGTCTCGCCTCCGGCCTTTACGCGGCGCAGAGATGTCTCAGGCCCGGTGAACGATTACGCAATTGGTATACACGCCGGACCCTCTTTCTCACGGAAAAATAGAGTCCGGGGCGCTGTCGCGGTTCTTGAAAAAAGGTTCGGGGAGAAGACATTTCTGGATCAGGCTCCCCGAGTCGTACTCTTTACCTATTATAAGGTCGAAGCTATGACGATTCTCTGGATTTCGTTTGTGCCTTCATAAATCTGGGTGATCTTGGCGTCGCGCATGTAGCGCTCGACGGGGTACTCGGTAATGTAACCGTAGCCGCCGAGGACTTGGACCGCTTCCACGGTCGTCCACATGGCGACGTCCGAGCAGTAGGCCTTGGACATGGATGAATGCCGGATGATCTCCGGGGGGATCTTCGAGAGGTCCTTTTTCACGTGAGCGTCCAGCAGGGCGCAGGTCTTGTAAAGGAGCTGCCGAGCGGCGGTGCATTTCATGGCCATATCCGCTAGCTTGAACGCTATGCCTTGATGACGAATGATGGGCTTGCCGAAGACTTCCCGTTCTTTGGCGTACTGGGTGGCGTATTCGAAGGCGCCTTGAGCGATGCCCAGGGCTTGAGCGGCCACGGACGGACGGCTGAAGTCCAGCGTCTTCATCATGATGTGAAAGCCGCTTCCTTCTTCGCCCAAGAGGTTCTCCACCGGCACTTCCACATCTTCAAAGATGAGTTCCCGTGTGTCCGATGAGCGTATACCGAGCTTGCTTTCTTTCTTGCCCACGGAGAAGCCGGGCATATCCTTCTCGATGATGAACACGCTTGCGGCCGCATGCTGCTTCGCATCGGGATTAGTGACCGCATACACGGTGATGGTATCAGCCACGCCGCCGTTGGTGATGAACATCTTCGAGCCGTTGAGGATGTATTTGTCGCCTTTGCGGACCGCTCGGGTCTTGAGCGCCGCCACATCTGAACCGCCTTTGGCTTCCGTCAAGCCGAAAGCCGCTACCTTTTCACCGGTGCTGAGGGGCGTGAGATATTTTTCCTTTTGCTCATGATTGCCCCCCAGAATAATGGGCAAGCTGCCAAGCTCCTGACAAGAGGGCATCAGCGCAACGGAGGCGTCCACTTTTGCTAATTCTTCCACCGCGATGCAGTGAGCGATCATTCCGGCGGCCATGCCGCCGTACTCCTCAGGGAAATCAATCCCCATGAGGCCGTTTTCCCGCATGAGTTCAAGCATATCATAGGGATAATCACCGATTCGATCGCGTTCTTCGGCTCCGGGCGCGACCTTTTCTTTGGCTATACGGCGCACGGTGTCTTGAAGCATCTGTTCGGTTTCGTTAAGTCCAAAACGTTCGATTTCTTCCACGGGTCCTCCTGAGCGTCCTTAATAAGGCGCATCTTGTTCGTTTCATACGTATTTACCGGGCGTGAGGCGGCTTTGCGCCCCGTGAACTCTTCCGGATCCGACTGAAGGCGACAAAATGGCCTCCCAGTCGGCGTTTGTGCGGCGCCGTCTTAGGCGTAATCGTAAAATCCTCGACCGGACTTGCGTCCCAAGCGGCCGGCGCGAACCAGTTGCTTGAGGAGCATCGGCGGACGATACTTCGAGTCTCCGAACTCCTCATAGAGGTGTTGTTGCACGCTCAACAAGGTGTCCAGTCCCACGAGATCCGCCAAGGCGAGCGGCCCGATGGGGTGATTCGCGCCGAGCTTCATGCCGGCGTCGATTTCCTCTTTGGATGCAAGCCCTTCTTGCAGCACGAATATGGCTTCGGCGATCATGGGCACAAGGATTCGGTTCACCACGAAGCCGGGGGCTTCCTTGACCTCGATGGCGGTTTTCCCCATCTTTTCGGTCATGGCCTTGATGACCGCGACTGTTTCGTCGGATGTGGCGATCCCGCGGATGATCTCAACCAGTTTCATGACGGGCACGGGATTGAAAAAGTGCATGCCGATGAACCGCTCGGGACGGGAGGTCACGGCGGCCATTTCCGTTACGCTGAGCCCCGAGGTGTTCGTAGCGAAAATGGTTGTGTCCTTTGCGGCCGCTTCCAATTGCTCGTACACGGATTTCTTGAGGTCCATGCGTTCGATTACGGCTTCTATGATGACGTCGGCGTCGGCGACGGCTTCTTTGAGGGACAAGATGCCCTTGAGCCTTCCGCGCATAGCGTCCGCATCTTGGGCGGACATTTTTCCCTTCTCGACGGTGCGCTTGAGATTGCCTTCAATGCCGTTCATACCGCGGTCAATAAATCTTTGCTCGATGTCGTTCAGCGCTACGTCAAAACCGGCCTGGGCTGCGACCTGAGCGATGCCGGAGCCCATGAGGCCCGCGCCGATGACTGCGATTTTCTTGATGTCCATTCACTACCCCTTTTAGATAAATAGTTGATGTTCCTGAAACGGACGCGGCTTCACCCCTGCGAAGGCGCACGGCGAATCAGCCCGACCTATACCAAGTACGGGATATGAGTAAGATTCGGGGAAAACCTTATGAAGAACGGTATTCTCCACTCTTACTCCTTGTAAGCGAATCGGTGACAAATGTAACCGGGCGCAGAGCCGCCTCAAGCCAACGCACAATCAAAAAAGCAATATTGGGGAGAACCTTCTTGAAAGAAGTTCCTCCCAAAACCCTTCTCCAAGAACTTTCACAATTGCCGAGACCGACATGTCTCAAGGAGAAATATCGAGTTCGGCGATTATCAATAAGTTTCTTAGAAAGAGGTTGGAAAAACCTGCTTTGCAATAAAAGCTCCGCCGATCTTACTTTTTTGAAAGCACATCGGTATCAAGCCTGAACCATGTGTACTGCTAAGCTCCGGGTTTGCCTAGGAAGGAAAAGCGATCCCACAATCTAATCCTTTTGCATACCAGAGCGCGGCCGTTTCTTCAACTCGATTTCTCATGCGCTACGATATTTGTTTTGACCACTCGCCACGCGCGGCCTGACCGGAGGGCTATTCCCGCCTGCCGAACCGAAATTCTCAAGCTTGTGGGTGTGTAATTGAGTATGAAGGTATCTAACACCAGTATTGCAAACTAAGTTAGGCTTGTCAACCCAAAAAAGAAAAAGGGTGAAAAACCCCCAAGCAGGTAGATAGACTGAAGGGGAGGGGTTTTACGGCCCGGAATTCACATGCCCCATCCATTTCGCCCTAAGTGTAGGCAATGGTGACCGAAAAAGCTACGCTCCAGGCCGGGGAGGTGGCGGGGCTGCTCCTTGCTCCGGTATTTCGCAGTCCGGTTCGCCGTCGAATACACCAGCGTTCAGCACGATTGAGCTAACCGCTCTGAAGAGCGATGGAGTGGCCGTAAGCGCAGAAGAGTTTCTGATTCGGTTTCCGTCGGCGCAGAGTTGGCTCAAGGCGGGTGAACCCCTGCCGGCCTATGACTCCGTAAGCGCTGCGCCTTCGGCCTTGTGGCCCAGGTAGACACGCTTCACCGCGGGGTTCGCAAGGACTTCGGCGCCGGAACCCTCGAGCGCCACTTTCCCCGTTTCGAGGAGGGCCGCTTTATCGGCGATTTTAAGGGCTGCGTTGGCGTTTTGCTCGATGAGAAAGATGGTCACGCCCTCGCTGCGGATCTCTTCTATGATGCGAAAGACCTCGGCCACCACCATGGGCGCCAAGCCGAGGGAAGGTTCATCCATCATGAGCAATTTGGGTTTGGACATGAGGGCGCGGGCTATTGCAAGCATTTGCTGCTCACCACCGGACAGGGTTCCTCCCAGTTGTTTGAGCCTCATGGAAAGAATAGGGAACTTGGTGAATACGTGGTCCAGGCCGTCGGCGATGTCCTTGGAATCATTGTTGTGGTAAGCGCCCATGAGGAGATTTTCCCTCACCGTGAGGTTTGGGAAGATGTGGCGTCCTTCGGGTATGTGCACGAGCCCCAACCTTTGGATCTTGTGGGGCGCCATGCCTTTGATGGAGACCCCCTGAAAGAGAATGTCTCCCTCCGCAATCGGGACCATCCCTGAAGCGGCCCGCACCGTGGTGCTTTTACCGGCCCCGTTCGCGCCTAATAACGTGGTGATACCGCGCTCCTCCACGGTCAAGGACACTCCCTTGAGCGCCTGTATCCCACCGTATTTTACATGGACATTCCGCAGTTCAAGCATGAAGCCCGTCGCTCCCGAGGTCGCATTAGCGATTAAAAGAGTAATATCGGGGGGAACCCTCTTGAAAGAAGGTTCCCCCCGAACCCCTCTCCAAGAACTTATACATTGCCGAAACCGACTTTTCTCAAGGAGAAAACGTCGCTTTCGGCGAATGTTACAGATTCTCGGAAGTGATTTAGAAGAGCCTGCTTTTCAATATGATCTCCATTAATCTTCTTCTTTCAAATGCTGATCCAAACGAGGCTGCATGGGTTGACCATACAAGTCGGCGCCTAAAGCAAAGGCGTCGCTCAAGCAGCGGGTTCGCCTAAGTAAGCAGCGATCACTTTAGGGTTGCTCTGGATCTCCGACGGCGTTCCCCAGGCGATCGGTACGCCGTGGTCGATTACTTTGATGCGGTCGCATACATCCATGACGAATCCCATGTCGTGGTCGATCAAGCCCACGGAGATTCGGAGCTGCGCCTGTATTTCCTTGAGCAATACCCCGAATTCGAGGGTTTCACCGGGATTCATGCCCGCCACAGGCTCATCGAGGAGAAGTAATTTGGGTCGGAGCGCCAGAGCTCTAGCGATCTCAAGTTTACGTTGACTCCCGTAAGGGAGAACGCCGGCCTTTTCCCTCACGACATCCTGCAATCCCATTAAGCGCAGAAGCTCGAGGGCGTGCTCGCGTGTGCGTCGCTCATCTTTGCGGAATCTGCCCACCTGGAGAATGGCCTCAAGAAACGAATAGCGGATAGCTGAATGGCCCGCGACCATGACGTTCTCCAGCACCGTGAGATCCTCGTAGAGCCTGATGTTCTGAAACGTGCGGGCGATGCCGGCTCGCGCCCTGGAAGGCGTGGACCAGCGGGTGATTCTCCGGTTCTCGAAGAAGACGTCTCCCTTGGTCGCTTTCACTATGCCGGTGATGGCGTTGAAGGCCGTTGTCTTCCCTGCGCCGTTGGGACCGATGAGCCCGATGACGCCGCCTTGGGGAATTTCAAGATCCAGGTCCGTGAGAGCTGCCAATCCACCGAAATGGACACAAAGGTTATCCGTGCGAAATAGTATGGAACTCACGCGATTGTTCTCCGCCGTCGGAAAATGTTGCGGAAAAAGCCGAAAATGCCTTCCCAGGTGATCTCGTTGCGGCCCATAATCCCGGATCGCGCAAAGAGCATCACTCCGATCAGCAAGAGGGAAAAAATCACCATACGCATGCCGGGTATGCCTTCGTAATAATACCCGAACAGCGAGATGGGTTCTTCCGTGAAGCGTAGCAACTCCCCGCCCCAGGTGAGAAGCGCGGCGCCGATTATGGCCCCGGAAACGCTCCCGAGACCGCCGATCACGATCATGGCCAGCAGATTGAACGTGAACATGAACGAAAACAGCGAAGGGGAGATTGTGGTTATCAGGTGCGCGAGCAATCCGCCGGCTGCGCCTTGGAAGAAGGCGCTCACCACGAAGGCCAGGGTCTTGATGCGAAATGCGTTTATGCCCATAGCTTCGGCTGCGGTTTCATCTTCCCGGACGGCCTTCATTGCGCGGCCGTACGAAGATCGAATCAGACGCAGCACGCATACAACCGTGAGGACGCAGGCGCCCCACGTCCACCAAAGGTTTGTATACGGCGTGAGGCTCTTCAGACCCAGGGGGCCGTTGGTGACGGTGGTCAGGTTATTGGCGAGGACCTGCGTCATTTCCCCGAATCCCAATGTCACGATGGCGAGGTAATCCCCCCTGACGCGAAAAACCGGGATCGCCATGAGCAACGCGATGAAAGCCGTAACCAATCCCGCTATTATCAGCGCCGCCGGGAAAGACATAGAAATCTCGGAGAGCGGCCAAATAAGCGGATCAATGATGAAGGTTTGGAGCTTTTCATCGGGCGAGAGCGTGAGCAACGCCGCTGTGTAGGCTCCCACTGCCAGGAATGCGTTGGGTCCAAGCGAAAACTGCCCCGCCACGCCGTTAATGAGGTTATAACTCACGGCGAGCATGATGAAAATAGCGATATTGTTGAGAATTCGAACCGTGTAATCCCCAAGATATGTATCGGCGTACCAGAGAAAGCCGGCCAAAACCCCCAAGGCGCACAGGCTGAGAATGCGATCGCGCGTGCGATGAGTGCGGAACATGACCGGTTCGTCGGTGTTCGCGCTGCTCTGGGTTGGGGACGTGGTGAACACTGTCATGGTGTGCTTTTAACTCGGGAGTTCTTCGCCGAGGAGGCCCGTGGGTTTGGTCAACAGGATGACAATGAGTATGGTAAACGCCACTGCGTCGCGATACCCGGACCATTCGGGCCACAGCGCAACAATCATGACCTCGCTTAGGCCGAGCAGCAGACCGCCGATGGCCGCGCCGGGGACGCTCCCGATACCGCCGAGGACCGCCGCCACAAACGCCTTAAGGCCCGGTATCACCCCCATGAAAGGCTCGACCGCCGGGTACTTCATGCACCACAGGATACCTCCGGCCGCCGCAAGCGCCGACCCGAGGGCAAAGGTGAACGAGATCACGCGATTCACATCGACCCCCATGAGACGCACGGTGTCCAGGTCGCGTGAGACGGCTCTCATGGCCATACCGATGCGGGTCTTGTTGATAACGAGCGCGCACAGCAAGAGCAGAACCGCCGTAACGCCGAGAATCCACATGGAAATGTTGGAAATACGGATACCGCCCAGGAGCAGTGTGCCTTCAAACAACTCAGGGGTAGGGAAGGTCTTGGGACGCCCGCCTATAACCACCAGCCCGAGGTTTTCCAACAAGAACGACACCCCGATTGCCGTTATGAGGGCGCTGATGCGTGGACTGTTACGGAGCGGCTTGTAGGCCCCGCGGTCAATCAGTATGCCGAGGGCGGCGGTGAGGAGAACGGTCCCGAGAAAGGCGGCCGGCCACGGCACATGAAAAATCACAATGCCGAAGAACGCGAAGTACGCCGATACCATGAGCAAGTCGCCGTGGGCGAAGTTAATCAGCCGCAGAACCCCGTACACCATGGTGTAACCGATGGCTATCAAGGCGTAGAGGCACCCCAAGGTGAGGCCGAAGACAGCTTGCTGGGTAATGAATTGCGCGTCCATGGCGCTCTTAGGGCATGATGCTTTTTATGTAGACGAACTTCCCGTCCTTCACCTTGTTCACCACCATGGCCTTTATCGGGTTGCCGTTGGATTGCATGGTGATGGCGCCGCCCACGCCCTCGAAGTTTTTAGTATTTACGAGGGCCTCTCTAATCTTTTGGGGATCATCTGAACCCGCTCGTTTAATGGCGTCCAGCAGCAGGAAATACGCGTCCGCTCCGTTTGCGGTGAATGCGTCCGGTATACTCCCGTATTCGTCCTTAAAAGCTTGTAGGAACTGCTTGCCGCGCTCGCTCGTCACCATGTCGGGGTGGAAATGAGTAGTGAACAACAGGCCTTCCACTGCGTCTCCGCCGAGCTCGATGAGTTCAGGCGCTTGCACGCCGTCACCGGCCAGAATAGGCGCCGTGATACCCATGTTGCGGGCTTGCTTGGCCGCAAGGGCGCACTCGGTGTAGTAAATGGGCGCATAGATGATGTCGGGTTTCGCTTCCTTGATGGAACTCAGTTGCGGAGTGAAATCCCTATCTCCGCTTTTGAACTTCACGTCCGTGAGGACCTTGCCGCCGAGCTTCTGGAATGCGCGTCGGAAATAGGCCGCAAGGGCCACGGAATAGTCCTGGGAAATATCGAGGATGATTGCGGCGGTCTTGGCGTTGAGTTCGTCCTTGGCTATTTTCGCGGCGACCCTGCCTTGATCCGAATCAATGAAGCACACGCGAAAGATGAATTTTTTATTCTGGGTAACGAGAGGGTTCGTGGCGGTGGGGCTCACCATGGGAATTTTGCGGCGTTCAGCGTAATCCGCGCCGGCCAATGTGTTGCCGGAGATCATTTCACCGATGAGGGCTCTGACATGGTCCTTTTCGATGAGACGGGATACCGCATTTGCGGATTCCACCTTGTCGGACTTTGTGTCGGCCAAACGTACATCAACGGGTCTCCCGAGCACCTCGGGTTCCATTTTCTTGGCGATGGTGATGCCCGACCATCCCATTTGGCCGTATGCCGCCACATTCCCCGTCATGGAAAGGTAGGCCCCCACTACGACAGGGTCCGCCGCGAAAATCGATGTGGACACCACAAGGCATAGAGCGACCGACAAAGCAAGGGACTTGAGCATGAACGCCTCCCATTAAGTTACATCGAGGAGTAAGGGACGGAACAGCGCAACCACGTTTTAGCGCCGTGTAGAATGAACCGGCATGTCACTCAGCATAACACCCCACCGGGTGCAGAGCGCTCTCAATCCCGGCGAAAGAATCTTACTATGCTTTATCAGCCGCGGAAAGTAAAACGTTATCTTTGACGTAAGCCCGCGGCCGGTGTATTTTTTCCCCATGAAAACATCAGCGAAGAAACTCCCCATAGGTGTTATCGGGGTAGGGGCGATGGGTCGGCATCACGCCCGCATCGCCGCAACGTCCGACTTCACGCAGTTAACGGGCATTTACGATAGGGATGGGGCTCGTGCGGCTGAGATCGCTCGCCCCCACGGCGGTCGAGTGTTCGGCAGTCTCGAAGAACTCATGGAGAACAGCGAGGCCGTCGTTATTGCGGCGCCGACGCAGACGCATCTGGAGATTGGGCGCACATGCCTGCAAAGGGGATTGCACATTCTCATGGAGAAGCCGTTGGCCCACTCGGTGGAGGGCGCCCGTGAGCTGGTGGAACTTGCCGACGCCAAGGGGCTCACGTTGATGGTGGGGCATGTCGAGCGCTTCAATCCCGCTACCATAAAGCTCATGGAGGTTGTAGCCGGCTTGCCTGAACCCATTGTCTCGATTCACGTGCGGCGTCTTTCTCCCTTTGACGGCGGCCGGTGCGTAGATGTGGATGTATTCTACGACCTCATGATTCACGATGTGGATCTCGTGCTGGAACTCGCCGCCGCGGCGCCCGTGTCAATACACTGCTTTGCGAGGACCGTGCTCTCCGACAAGTATGACGTGGCTCACGCGCTCATGCGGTTCGAGAACGGGATTATGGCGTCAATCTGGACCGGCAAGTGTTCGCCGACAAAGACCCGTGAGATCATCGTAACGACCGCTACGAGCCAATACACGGCGGATACACTGAACGGCTGTTTGACCCGCCACACCTGCGAGACGACCCAGGACGCGTGCGGCGTTTGCTTCATGGGGAAGGCTGAATGCGATACGGTTCCGTTGGGCGCCGGCGAGCCCCTGCGCATCGAGCTGGAAGAGTTTGTCCATGCGGTCACGAATGGTCGAAAACCGCTCGTGGACGGACAACGCGGGTTAAACGCCCTCCTTACGTTGGACAGAATCAAGGCTGCTGTGGAGAGGTAATCCCTATGCGCAATTAAAGAAGTAATATCGGGGAGAACCTTCTTGAAAGAAGTTTCTCCCCAAACCCCCATAGGCGCTAACTTTAAGTGGAAATCATTACGGATTTTGAATTACCGGTTTTAATGATTTTAGGTAGTTACAACCCTTAAGTTAGCGCCTATGCCCCAAACCCCTCTCCAAGAACTTTTGCAATTGCCGAAACCGACTTTTCTTAAGGAGAAAATGCCGCTTTCGCCGATTATCACAAATTACTTAGAAAGAATTTAGAAGACCTACTTTGCAACAAAAGCTCCGCCGATCTTACTTTTGTGAAGCACATCGCTATTAAAAGAAGTTAGGAAAACCTGCTTTACGAAAATGATTTTCACCGATCTCACTTTTTGACCAGCAAATCGGCCCGCGCCTCTCTCAAAATTCCAAAGCGATTTCCCCGAATTGGGTGGACGTTTTCTTTTCTTCTTTGTAAACTCCCGTTACTATAAGATAGCGACAAAGCGCTCACTCTGTGCCGATACATATTACTGCCGCAACGACCGGAACGTAAGCGGGATGAGTAATTGAAGCGCATGACGCGCGCCCGTGGGGTTTAGCGGCCGACTGAGGTAATTGCGTATGAAATCCAAGAGAACACTTAGCGCTCGAGAGATGGTGGATGACATTCATCGCGGGCTGACTGACCAAGGTCTGATGAACAAGTACAGGCTGAGCGCCTTAGGGCTCCAAAGCGCCTTTCGGAAGCTTGTTGCGGCCAAATACATAGTTCACGACGATGTAAAGGGTAGGATGCCGTCCTTCGCCGACACGCTGGATCTCAGCCAGTCCCGTCGTATGCCTCGGCACTATCCCGTGGTGCGGTTGCCCATCTTCGATCTTGAGGATTTGAATATGGAAACGTACGCTATCCGAGACTTATCTGAAAAAGGGGTCCAGATTTCCGGTATGTCGCTGGAAATCGGCAGCGTCAAGACCTTTCTCGTGCAACTCGAGAAATTCGCTGATTTGTTACCGTTCCATTTTGAAGCTCAGTGCAGGTGGACCAAAGACGGGGCCGAGGGACATCCGAGGATTTCCGGGTTCGAGATAACGAATATTTCCGATGACGGCTTACAGGAGCTGAAGAAGGTGTTGGCCACGGTCACATTGCCTGAATAATGTGTGAGGGCTCACCGGCCTTGCAAGCGCTCTGAGACCGGTGAACGCTCTTATCGCTTCTTACTTGAACAAACCAAGCTTTTGACCGAATTCTCGGTGCTGTTTGGGGAACTCAGGCTGAAAGTTCTGATAAAAAGTGATCGGATAGCGCGCGCCGATCTTTTTGCCGGCTTCTTTCAACCCTTCAATTAGGCCGTCCAGTTGAGAGCCGGGTAGGGCGAAGACCATCTCATCATCCTGGGTCATGGAGAAGATACGATCGCCCGCGCCTGGGATCACCACCGTGGCCGACGTGGTTTGGCACGGCGCCAAGAGGTACTCCGAGCATTCCACTTTACCGCCGATGTTTGCGCCCACACGCTTGCCGTAACGATACACCCACCCCTGAACCATACGGACGGTCTGCGCGGGGTTTGCGTATACGGTGATGGTGTCCGGCTCAAACGAGGCTTTGTTCAAAGGGGCAATGAGGATCGCCTTGTGCTCACGGCCGTCCATAACGCTCATGGATTCCGTTTCGAGGGCGGCGTTATCAGGGTTCGAGTGGAAACTAATGTCGCAAAACAACTGGGTAAGGGCCTCTTTGGGCTCCTTGACCCCGCTAAATCCGAAGGCGACCGCGGCAGGGACGCAGATCAGGTCTTGTGAGGTCAACCCCATTGTCCAGCCGTACAGCCTCGCCATGGTGACAGCCTGACAGATGGTGATCCTCTTGCCCATATCCCTGTGAGGACGCCGGTGTTTTTCCGGGAACCCCGTATCGTCCGGCAGAAATTTTACCGCTAGGGGGAGGCTTCTTAGGCGAAGCGTATCGTACAAGTACCCGGCGTTTTCCTTGAGGCTCGCTGTTTCCATGATCCCTCCTGTGGAACGGTTTGCTCATGGTTCACCGGGCTTGGGGCGGCTCTGGGCCGGGACGACCCCATCGTTATTCCAAGCCGGCGCCGGACCCCCGGAGAACAGTTACCGTTCATTGTCAAAGTATAGCACATTCGGGTGTGTGGCTCGCATGTGGAGAGTGGATTCGGGGAGAAGCCTTGTTTTTAAAAAAGCTCTCCCCGAGGTATCGTTTTGCCGGCGGCTCGGCGCTAGAGCACCTTGTTGAGGCTGTACTCGATGATGCCCGTGGCGCCGGCCTTGAGGAGTTTCGGGATGAGGCTTCTGACTACCTCTTCGGAGACGACGGATTCCACTGCGAACCAATCGGACTTGTACAGGCCCGCAACGGTGGGGGCGTTCAGCGAAGGGAGCAAGCCCACCAGGAAATCCACCTTGTCTTTTGGGCAATTCATTTTAAGGCCAACCATTTTCCTAGCCTCCAATGCGGCTTGCAGAAGCAGGTGGATCTGTTCGATCTTTTCCCTCTTGAAGGGGTCTTTGTACGCCTCACGGTTGGCTATGAATTGCGTATTGGTGGTGAGCAGGTTGTGAATGATGCGCAAACCGTTCGCTCTCAGGGTGCTGCCGGTTTCGGTGACGTCCACAATGGCGTCCACTACGCCCTCGTTGACCTTAGCTTCGGTGCTGCCCCAGGAGAATTCCACGTCTACTTTCACGTTGCGCTCGGCGAACCACTTCTTTGTGAACCCCACCAACTCGGTGGCGATGCGTTTGCCGTCAAGGTCGTGGGGTTCCTTGTAGTTAGAGTCCGCATCCACGGCTAAGACCCATCGAGCGGGATTCTGCGACACTTTGGAATACACGAGATCGTCGATCACCACGACATCGGATTCGTTCTCGAGGATCCAGTCCTTCCCGGTCAATCCGGCGTCAAAGGTCCCCATTTCCACGTAACGTGATATTTCCTGGGCGCGCAATCGCGCCATTACGATTTCATCGTCATCCACACTGGGAAAATAGCTTCGTTCGGAGACGGTAATGGTCCAGCCGGCTCGACGAAACAGGTCAATGGTGGCCTTCTCCAAGCTGCCCTTGGGGATCACCAACTTCAGCGGTTCTCTATTCATCAATATTTTCCATTTCTCCCTTTGAATTCAAGCGCCTGAAAAAGCATGTCCATTTGCGGGTGTGGCAGGCGCCGCGTCCTTGCTGATCCACAAGCAGGAGGATTGTGTCCTCGTCGCAGTCGATGAGCACGTCCCTGACGATTTGCACATCGCCGGAGGTGTCGCCTTTTCGCCACAGCTCCTTGCGCGAACGGCTCCAGTAGCAAGCTCGGCCCTCGGCCAAGGTGATTTCCAGGGCCTCTCTGTTCATATACGCCATCATCAAGACCTTGCCCGTCTTCACGTCCTGAGCTATTGCGGGGACAAGTCCGCCGCCTTTGTCGAAGTTTACGGCCGTAATGTCCATCAGTCGTCGTTCTCCTGTAGTAATTCCATTTCACGCGCTCGTAGAATCGCCATGACGATCTGAGCCGCGGCAGTGGCGGTTGCCGGCTCGACGCTACCCATGAGCGTGTCATGAAGCAGCGAGTTCAGAAGCCGAATGGCGTCCGCGGCATTCGTGACTTCCGGTGTGCCGCCCGAGGAATCCACGGCGGACACGTGCTTCGAGGGATTCAGCGCAACGGCGGAGGGGCGCTCTTCGACGCCGACTCCGCGTTCCCTTACTATTTGTTGGAACAGGGCGATTGCCTCGGGCGTGTAATCATCACGATAATGCTTCAGGATGTGTTGGATTTCTTCCGTGGAGTTTTGCTCCAGCATGGATTTATCGACTTTGTATTCATTCATGAGGGATTCCTCGTATGGCGGTCTGAAAGCATGCGGCGAGCACGCCGGCAAAGACCATACAGTATAAAGGATGTTTCGTCTGATGAAAATAGTTGGGCGGAGACTTTGCGCGAAAAAGGGGTTATGAGGTATTCGCTCCGGGTGGTAAGCCGCGAGGAGGACGGCATCTGATCTAGGAAAAGATGGTATGTGCGGACTCAGCACGCACCTGCGACGTGAAAGCGCTACTTAGGCGTAAAACGCATGATCTTGATGGTCTGGTCTTCTCGCTCCCATTCCATTTCGTCTATCCACTTCCAGACTCGATTGAAGGAACAGCTTGTCAAGACGATCAGCATAAGCGCCACAATAATCCAGCGTTTCATCATACTCCTTGATGTGTGGGCGCCGCACGCTTTTGTGTGTGCGCTTTCCGCACGGGCAATGGTTCAGGGCTTCATGTCGGGTCTGAGCCCGTAACACTCGATACGCTGTCTCGTGGGTTACAAGATCCGGTAAACTACTACGCCTTGCGGTATCATAGCACGAGAGAGCCGAAGTGGGCAATATGAATTGTTTAAAGTGAAGTACGACTTTAAAGAGGCAACGTATTGCCAAATAAGATCTTTTATGGTAATCTTCCGTCACGATACTCTCCGGCCCGTTCTCTGGCGAGGCGGTAGTGTCACGCACAAAACGAATATGGTTTATGACCGGTCAACTCGGAGGTTCCCATGAAAAAACCGCTCTATGCCCTTCTTGCCGCGCTGCTCGTCGCATGCTTAAGCACAAGCTGCTTGGCGTTCGAGACCGACTTCGACGACCTTCGCAGATTCGATAGAAATCTCCCTGCATGGAAATTCGGGCGAGGAGTTGCGAACATACTCTCCTTTCCTTATGAAGTGGCTTCGAATATGGTGAACAACGCCATCGAAGGGGACTATTACGGAGCGTATGACCAGGGGCTTCACGGCTCCATTGCGGGCTCGATAAACGGCTACGTGGCGGGATTCTTTCCCGGCATCGTAAAAGGGGCGCGCAGATTAACTACCGGTATGGTTGAGATAGCAACCTTCTGGAAGCCGGAGTATGGCCCTACAATCGACCCGACATACGGTACTCGTTGTAAGGCGTGGGGGCAGCATGACTACTTCAACCCCGAGCCCTTTTGGTACTCCGGTCCGGATAGGTGGTAACGTTCACCGCAAGCGAGCGCTTAGGTTCAGGATGGGTTGCTACGGAGTGAAGATAATGTCTCTCCTGCCTGCTTCCCCTCGCTGACACCGATGTGCTTTCATAAAAGCAAGATCGGCGGACTTTCTTTGCAAAGCAGATTTTTTGGAGCGGGGTCTGGGGAGAAATCTTCTTACAAGAAGGTTCTCCCCGATATTGCTTCTTTGATTCCTAATTCGTATTACAGCGCTTCCAAGTAGCGTTGGGCATTGAACGCCGCAAGGGCGCCGTCTCCTACGGCAGTGGTGATCTGCCGAAGGGTTTTGGCTCGCACATCGCCCACTGCGAACACGCCCGGAACCGAGGTCTTCAGCTCTTCGTCCGTGATGATGAACCCTTGAAGATCGGCCTCGACAAGGTTTTCATACGGTTGCACGTTGGGCTGAATACCGATGTAGATGAATACGCCTTCCACGGGTAGCTTCTTCTCCGAGCCGTCTTTCACCGACTTTATGGTTATGGAGTCTACGTCTTTGGTCCCTTGGATGCTTGTGGCCACGTGGCTCAAGTGATACTCGATCTTAGGCTCCTTGAGCGCTCGTTCCTGGATCTCCATGATAGCGCGGAACTTGTCGCGTCTGTGGATCAAGTGCACCTTGGTAGCGAATTTGCTCAGGTAAATGGCCTCCTCGACCGCTGAATCTCCGCCGCCCAACACCGCTACTTCCAGACCCTGGAAGAAGGGGCCGTCACATACTGCGCAGTAGCTCACCCCTTTGCCTGCGAACTCCTCTTCGCCCGGGATGCCCATCTTAGTGGGCTGCGCGCCGGTAGCGAGGATCAGCGAACGACAGGTGTAGACCTTCCCGGAATCGGCCTTAAGTACGAACCCGCCGTCAGCACGCTCAACCGAGGTAATATAGGCATTGACGAATTCTACGCCGAATTTGCGCGCCTGAGTTTCCATGAGTTGCGACAGCTCGTATCCGAGAACTGTGTCCGGGAAACCGGGGTAATTGTCCACGTGTTCCGTGGCGGCCATTTGCCCGCCGGTTAGTCCTTTCTCGATAACGATGGAGGGTATACGCGCTCGGCTGGCGTATATACCCGCCGTCAATCCCGCAGGACCTCCGCCTAAAATTATGATGTCCTTATCCATACTTCACCTTGATGCCTTTTACCGGTGTAGGGGCCGCGATAAAGCGACGCGGATATACCGGATTGGGGTGATGCGCCATAATGCACGCTTACGCTGAGTTCGGCCGCCGGACTAGGTGAGGAGAGATAGGCTTTCGATGTAGGGAACCTGTAGCTGAGCGCAGATCGACAGATGGTTCGCTCGATGATCCCGTAAAGCCCGATACAAGCCAAGCGGTCGCCGCATACGGACGCTCCCTCGCAGGGGAACGGGCTTTTGTTTGTAATGGTTGACCGGGCGCAATGCGCAGTCTCACGCCCGATAGATCATTATGTTTTAAGCCAGGGCTTTATCCAACAGTTCCTTAATGCGATCCTTGGGAACTGCGCCCACGATTTGGTCAACCACTTCGCCGTTCTTGAAAACCATAAGAGTAGGTATACCGCGCACGCCGTACTTGCCCGGTGTTTGTTTGTTTTCGTCAACGTTTAACTTTGCGACCTTGACTTTACCTGCGAATTCGCCCGCAAGTTCTTCCACCACAGGCCCCACCTGACGGCAGGGACCGCACCAAGCGGCCCAAAAGTCCACCAGGACGGGCTTGTCGGATTTCAGAATGGCGTCCTCGAAGTCGGAATCCGTCACGTTCATCAAATGTTCGCTATCACCCATGCTATTATCTCCTTAATCAATTAGACGCATTGTTTACAATGATTTCTCAAGAAATCTTTGAGAGCGACGCGCACATCATCCGGTATATCGGCCGGTAGCGCCCTCTCGCATAATTGCACCGTTATCTTCAAAGAGGCGAGTAAAGAGGAACACGGCGGGCAGTGTTTGAGATGTTCCTCTAAATACCTGCACTCGTCTTCATCTATTTGGCCGTCAATGTAGTCGGATAACTGGTCGCAAAAGAACTTACATTCGTTCATGGTCTTACCCGTGAGCCCTTGCGTTTTTCCGCACGTTCCGTCCCGGTGTAATAGGAAGCGAGCGATTCACGCACGTAGTTGCGGGCTCGATGAAGCCGTGACTTTATAGCGGCCACGGAGGAGTCCATGATCTTTGATACTTCTTCCAGGGAAAACCCTTCCACATCGCGCAGCACGATCACTGATCGGTAGAGCAACGGGAGTTCGTCAATTGCTTGCTCTATCTTCTTACGAGTTTCACTGGTCAGCAGATTTTCCAGAGGTGTGCTGGCAAAGGCCGGGGAGACACTCATGTGAGGGGCGTCCACCTGACCTCGAATTTCATCGCTGTATTCGACGCTTTCGGGGCGATTCTTTCGTAGGAACATCAGCGCCGTATTCGTAGCGATTCTAAACAGCCACGTGGAAAAAGACGAAGCGCCGGAAAATCCCTTTAATCCCTTGAAAGCGCTGAGAAATGTTTCTTGTAACAAATCCTGCGCCAATTGATTATCACGGACCATTTTACGCAAATGTCTGTAAATACGACCTTCGTACTTTTCAACCAGGAACTCGAAAGCATTGTAGTCGCCCGCAAGCACCTTGGATACTATTTCATTATCGAGGTCTGCTTCTGTTTTCATACATTATGCACTTCCCCAGTGGGTGTTACTCAATCACGATAATCGTTGTCGGAGCTTCCGTCAAGGTCAGCGCATAATGTGCGTAGGTAAGCTCCGTGCCGTTGTTGAGAACGATCTCCCGGACAAGAAACTCATCTTCTCCGGGCCATCCCATCGTTGTTGAAAGCGGTTGGCCCATTCACGGCGAACCGACGCGTAGGCGGCGGCGTCTTCAGCCTGCAAACATACAGGCATTCTACTCCATTTAGTCCCCTGTGGCCGCAAAACGTTCATCGCCGCGCTGCTGAGCATGTGCGAAGAAACGTATTTGAGAATGGTCACGCGGCTTGGGACGGCGTAATTGCACGTTCGCATGATCCTGGTGAACGGGTACTCGTATTTTGACTCTTTAGGCGCTCATTTGCGCCGGCGCCGAACAAATACCGCCGTATATTATCTAATACTTTATTACTGTATGCGGAGAAATCATTATGACCAAAATACGTTACCTACTACCGCTTATGTTGCTTTGTATCGGTATCGCGGTGACCGCACCCGGAGTCGCCGGAGCTTTGAACAGCAATTTCAGTCCGGTAGTGGAGGCGCTCACAGGAGAAGCCGTCATTCAGAGCGGCGCGGGTGAAACGGAAAAAGCCGCCGCAGTCGGGGCGCTCATCAATCCTTACGACACGATCCAGACGGATGAAAAGGCAAAATTGCTCGTTACGTGGAACAATAATCTCCAAAGCTCACTGGGCGAGGTGTCTTCGGTGTTTTACTCGCCGGACGACAACGACGCCATGCGCATCGAGATGCTTGAGGGCGTTGTTCGGACGGTGCGTGAGAGGGCTACGGGCGAAGGGCCGACGGATTTTCTTGTGCGAACGCCCACGGCGAAGATCCAACCGGATTCGGTTTACGAACCCACAGACATTATTGTGGAAGTCTACGACCCGTCTACCACAACGGTCACGGTACTGTCCGGTCGTGTAAAGGTGACGAATCTCACCTCGAATTCCAACCGAATAGTGGATGCGTGTCGGACCGTGTTTGTGAGCTCCGACCAGATGGGGCTGGATGTCTCCACGAGCAAACCTGATCTTGTGGCGAATCTCATAGAAGTGACCACCATGCCCGACACCAATATGGCGACTTCGGCGAACGCTTGCGGGGTGACGGAACTCCAGGCGACTCCCTCCGGCTCGGTCGGCCAAGCGGTTACCGAACCGCTCTATTACGTGGATGAAACGCAGTTCGACGACTACTCCTATCCGGAAACCGAGTTTCAGGTGACGGCTCCGGCCGCGTCCGGTGAGGATTGGGTGGTGTCCTCGCCGTTGTACGGCAGCCTATACGTGCCCGTCCCCGCGGACTACGGCGTGGTGCCTGAGTGGGCGCAAGGGTTCGCTCAATATTACTTCATGCAACAGGTCCTCAACGTAAACAACACGTATATTACCCGCATCAGAGCTAAGCAGGTTCAGCTCAATAACCTTATTTTCGTGTCGAAACGCGCGGGAAATCTGCGAGTCGCGGCGCGCGCTCGACAGGAACTACGCGGTCTCCGTAGACAAGAAAGATTGACGGCCGGCCGCGTAGATCGTCTTCGCAAGCGCGTGCGAAACTTAGAGAACAGCGGTCCATTACAGAGACATCCGAAATTGACCAACATCGTTTCCAATGAGCTTGAACAAACGAAACGTGGAAAGAATCGCCGGACCATTGAAAATTTTGAGGCGAACATCGAGAAAAATCAGCTTGCCCAGGATCGCTTGGGCAATGTGGCGGATCGGCAAACCCGTCGGTTGCGAAACCGCTTGGCTCGTGAGGCCGATCCGGCAAAGAAACAGGCCCTAAGGAATCAACTGGATCAAATCAGTGACAACGCCCGCCGTGGGAAAATCGCTATTCCCGCAGACCAAGAGAGCCTAAAAGATGCGACGCGGCAACTTGCTCACGCCAAAGATCCGACCAAAAGGGAGCATGTGCGGGAGCGCCTGCTGACCGAACTCAATAAGGTTGCGCCCGAATCTCCCCAGGCAAACGTGCTGAATGAGGACACACTTCAGGCGCTTCGTCGGGACATCCGGCAGCGAAAAAATGCAATGGCCGCTCCCGACGATGTAGAGGCGAAGCTCTCGGGCATAGCGGACACAATCAAGCGGCATCCCGAGTTAACCGCTGGAGTAGGGGCGGTGACCGGGGCCGCCCTCCTGAATCGGAAGCGTGATCGTGCGCCGGAGACCCCGTTATTGCATTCCGACGGACCTACGCGGGGCAAGCGTCCCGACGAGTCCCCATCAAATAGGGATGCCGTTATCGGAAGCCCTAGCGGATCACCGGAACAATCAGCGTCGGAGAGACGGGAGGAACGGCGCAGCAATCGACTCAATCGAGCCGGGGCGGATCTCCCACGAAACATGTCTCGGGAAGCCCTGATGAGGCGACAAGCGCAAGACGCCTTGAGCGGGAGTGTGTCGCCGTCGCTGTCGAACGATAGAGCGGATCGCAGGGCCGCGCGCGTCGAAGCCTTACGGCGCATGCAGATGGAACGCCGATCCCTGGGCGCGTTTCCGAGGGGGACGTCGCCGTCGGCTCGTCAAGAGGTCCGGGAGGGTCTACGCAATCAAAGAGAAGCGCTGAGAAATCTCCCGGATAGCCTTCGTTCCCAAGGGCAGCGGCAAGTGGAGCAAAGCCGCAGAACTCTGAGGGAAGGTCGGGACCAAATGGAGCGGCTCAATGCTCGACGGCGCATGGAAAACGCCGCCCGTCTCCAGGAACAGACCTCTGTAAATGAACGTCGAGCGGCGCAGCAGGAAAGGCGCCGTTTTCAAGAAAGACGCATGCAGGGGTTGAGACAAGCCGAGGGGGCGCAGCAAAGCCGGTCCGAGGGCCAAGCGCAACGGCAAGCGGAACAGGCCCAAAGACAAGCTCAACGAGCGGCGCACGTTCAAGCCCAGAAACAAGCTCAAAGACAAGCTCAACGCTCGCAGCAGCTTCAGGCTCAGCGGCAAGCTGAACAAGCTCAAATCCAAGCTCAGCGGCAAGCTGAACAGGCCCAAAGACAAGCTCAGCGAGCAGCGCAAGTTCAAGCCCAGAAACAAGCTCAGCAAGCTCAACGCTCGCAGCAACTTCAAGCTCAGCGGCAAGCTGAACAGGCCCAAAGACAAGCTCAACGCTCGCAGCAACTTCAAGCGCAACGACAGGCGCAGCAAGCGCAGCGAGCGGCGCAAATCCAGGCTCAGCGGCAAGCGCAAGTACAGGCTCAAAGACAAGCTCAACAGGCGGCTATGCAAGCTCAGCGACAAGCCCAGAGAGCGCAGCAGGTACAGGCGCAGCGAACGCAACAAATTCAGGCCCAGCGGCAAGCGCAGATACAACAGCGTGAAGCGCAACGTGCGGCGCGTCAAGGGCGCCATAAGCGTAAATGATGTGTCTCGCCTCCCGTGTTCACCGGGCGCAGAGGCGTCTCATACCAATGCGCAGCCAAAGAAGTCATATCGGGGAGAACCTTCTTGAAAGAAGGCTTCTCCCCGAACCCCACTCCAAGAACTTTTACATGGCCGAAACCGGCTTTTCTCAAGGAGAAAAGGCCGCTTTCGGCATATTAAACATTCTCAGATAGACGTCGAAAAACCTACCTTCCCAAAAAGAGTCTTCACCAATGTTACTCGTTGGAAAGCACTTTGCTATAAAGGAACCATGTTCTCCAATTTCGCTTGTTCGAGAGCAAATTGGTATTATGATGATCTCTCCTCTGCGTATGAACTAACCAAGGAACGCATATGCCTACTCTGCACATCGTGTTCGGTCCGCAAGCGGCCGGCAAATCGCACTGGCGCAAGGAAAAGTATCCCGAAGCCGCCTTGGTGTCCGCTGACGCCACATTTCCCCAGGATGAACTCGGTCGGAAACGTTGGACGGACGCTATAGGGAACAGCGGTCTATGGAGCGAAAATCTCCCTCCCAATGTGTTGGCCGCAGCATGGCGTAACGTATGGGGACTCTATGCGGAAAACCTCAAGAACGGGAATGACTTCATTTTCGAAGCGACTTTCCCCAGGCGAAAGGAGCGAGCGCCTGCAATCTGCATCGCAAAGGCTTTTGGGTATCAGGTCATCGGCGTGTATGTCAGTGCGCCGCTACATGTATGCTTGGAACGCAACGCCCGACGCCTCGATCCTGTTCCTGAAGGAGTCATCGCCCGCACATGGGCGGCAATGGAGTTTCCCGGCGCCGAGGAGGGCTGGTCGCAAATCCTTCAGGTAAGCGCCGATACCGACACCTCATCAAAAACGTAATATTTGCGTGCGTCTTCTTGAGAAAAAGATGCGTCCCGGACCCTCTCGAAGCGCGACCGTGCCTGGTCGTCACAACGAAGTATGAAAGTAACCAGGTATTTGAAATTCTAAGGATTAAACCTCCTGTGTTCCTCTTGTCGAGGGGATGTGCGGATGCTGCCCGACAACTCTTTACCACGGAGCCGACGCTTACCCACCTGACAAGGGGGGTGGTGGGGGGGCAACTCCCATACCGAAAATCCTTCATGTGATCGTTGTACGTCATCCCGGAAGTGAAACTTTCATGCGACCTCTCATACTTCCCGAAACCGACCTTTCTCAAAGAGAAAATGCCGATTTCGGCGATTCTCACAAGTGTCTCAGATAGAGGTTGGAAAAACCTGCTTTGCAAAAAAGCTCCGCCGATCTTACTTCTGTGAAAGCACATTGGTATTATCATGGCGGAAACGAGCATTTTTCCAGGCGAAATACTTTGTTTCGGCAAAGAATCAATTTTTCTGGAGCAAGAAGTTAGGTAAAGCCTACTCTTCCGGCAGTTGCCGCCACTATTAGTGGCCGTGTGAAAGCGCATCGGTAGTATTCCTTGAGCGCAACCGGGTGAAACGATTTCATTATAGACTCCTCTCCCATGAACCACTCTCCCGATAAATGAGAGCGGTTGAAATGGACCCCGTATTCAATGTTAGCGACAAAAGGTCTGTTGAATGAGATTCGTGACCGTATAAGTACTAATTTATAATAGAAAAAGGGTTCTGAAAAGCAATAACGCAAAAAGCCCTTTAAAGTGAAATATAGACTGGCTGAGATCGAGATGACCTACCTGTAAGTTGTGCTCCAAAATGGAGCACTTTCGGCCTAATTCAGGCCCTGTCCGAAGAAAATGGCGCCTTACGACGGTGGTGGTACGCGTACGAGCGCGTACGCGTAGCGGGGGGGTCGCATTCAGAGCAATACTTAGGCAAATAAGTACTATTGGGGAGAACCTTCTTGAAAGAGGTTTCTCCCCAACCCCACCCAAACTCCTCTCCAAGAACTTTCAAAATAGCCGCAAGTGCCTTTTCTCAAAAAGAAAAAGCCACTTGCGGTGCATTTCAACATTTTTTGATAGTAGTTAGGGAAACCTGCTCTTACAAAAATGTCCTTCACCTATATTCCTCGTTCGACAGCACATTGGTGTTCCTTGATCGAAGGCACATCGGTATCATGCGCTACGTTAGCGCGTATGGTGACTGTGGGGAGAATTCCTCCTTCACGAAGGCTTCTCCCCAATGTTTCTTCGTAGTCGTTCACCGGGCTTTAGACGGCTCTGCGCCCGGTGAAAGCCGGAGGGGAGACTCCTCTCCCCTCCGGACCTCCCCATACGTAATTACAAATAGTTGTCCTGTTCCTGGTGAACGGTTACGTTTCTTCTTTGATTCTGAACCTAAACGGTTACAGCTTTACCACTTTGGATACGCCTATACCGGTAGTTTGCCGGACGTAGAGTTCGTCAAAGGCGTCTTCTTCCTTCTTGCTGCGGAAGAGAAGGGCAAAGATGATCGCGGCCGAGAATCCTATAGGTATGGATACTATTCCGGGGTTCCTTAACGGGAACAGCGGCTTATCAAGACCCATGATCGAGGTTCCGTTCTTGTTCTTTTCGTAATCCTGCTTTGCCTTGGCTAAGGTGGTCAGCTCCTTCTCGGATAGAGTGACTCCCTGAGTTTGTTTCTGCTCGAGAGTGGTCACCATCTTTTGCGCCGTAGCCGCAACCGCCTTCGGATACATCATGTTCGGCGAGACAAGCACCAAAGCCAATGAGGTGAGCGTCCCGATAATCAAGGCGGCGCAAATACCGGCGGTGTTCATTTTGCGCCAAAAGAGTGACAAAACCACTGCCGGGAAGTTACCGGAAGAGGCCATGGCAAAGGCCAAGGTCGCAAGATGGGCCACATTTTGCCGTTGCGCGAGAATACCCACCACGATAGCCATAATGCCCACAAATAGGGCTGTGATCCTCGCGGCTCTGACTTGCTCCCGCTGCTCGGCCTTTCCGCCCTTGATGATACTTACATAGATGTCATGAGACATTGCCGCTGAAGCCGCAAGAACCAGCCCGGACACGACGGCGAGAATGGTCGCAAATGCCACGGCGCATAGGAACGCCACCAAGATATCCCCTATCATCGGCGAAATCTGGGAGCCCAGCGTCTTAGCCAGCAATAGGATTGCCATATTGCCGCCTCTGTCAACACTGGAGATCACTTGCGGGCTCACGTAGATAGCGGCCCCCAACCCTAAGAGCGTAGTAAGGAGAAAGAAGCCGCCAATGATGAACATTGCGACGATAACGGACTTTCGTGCGGCCTTTCCATCGGGCACCGTGAAAAATCGCATGAGGATGTGAGGCATTCCCGCCGTGCCGAGCAAAAAGGCCATGCTGAGGGATAGCTGATCCCAGAAGCTCTTGTTTAAGAGCCCCGGTTCTAAAAATCGCTGCCCATAGTTCATGGCGGGGTCTGGTACGGCTTGCTTGAGGAGTCCCGTTTGCACCCAGTCTTGTATGTTGCGGCTTGTGGTCACGTCCGTGAAAAGCCGTACGGGATCAAAACCGCTCTGCGCAGCCACGAGAAAAGCCAAGAGGATTGCCCCGAACATGAGCAACCCGGCCTTGATGATCTGAACCCATGTGGTGGCGATCATACCGCCGAAGACGACGTAGACCACCATGAGAGCGCCCACGCCGACGATAGCCGTGCGATAGGGAATACCCAGCAGCAGCTCCATGAGCTTGCCTGCGCCGACCATCTGCACGGTGAGATAGAAGGTGGAGAGCAACACGGTCGTGAGCGCTATGGCCGCTCGCACCGGCTTGGGTGACGCTCTGAAGGAAACAATATCGCCTACCGTGTATTTGCCCGCGTTTCGGCAAGGCTCGGCCATGAGGAGAAGCACCGTGACGTAGGCCACAACAGCGCCCACGGCGTACATGAAGCCGTCAAATCCAAAGAGGGATATGAGCCCCGATACACCCAAGAACGAAGCGGCGGACATGAAATCCCCCGCTATGGCCCATCCATTTTGCGTGCCGCTGATGGACCCCCGTGCGGCGTAAAAATCGGCGGTGGTTTGCGTGCGCTTGGCGGCCCATATCACAATACCCAAAGTAATAAGTACGATAACCATAAACATGCCGATGGTGATATACGGGTTCGAGCCGATTTGCTTGGCCGCCGCCGTTTGCCCGACAATCGTCGTGCTGAGAAAGGATTCAGAGAAAGGAGAGGCGCAAGCCGGTTCCCCGAAACCGGAAAATAGGGACAGTATCCCCAGAAACAACAGTATGTGACTCCTTTTCATAATGCCCATCCTCCTCCTCTTTGGTTATAGCTGAACATAAACTATTGCACTGGACCAATGTCGAACGCACTACTATACAACCGGCTGATCCACTCTTGGATGGAGCCGGAAAACGAAATCAGGGTTAAAAATAATAAAAGGAAAACGTACGAGAAAGAGTGATTCCGGATGTGTGCGGCGGGCGTAGACAAGACAAGTGAGAGGCCCATACCGACAAAATGGGTCCGGAGTATACCTTAGTCGAACAAGTGTGTTTGAATGTGATTGAAATGAAATTACGAATGGTTAGCAATAGGTGAGTAAGCTGCGCTATTCGTCCCCATCTCATGAAGAGATAATACTTTCGCTCGGACGAGGTATGCGGGACACGAGAATTCACTGAGCGCGGCCGTTCCCTTGCACGATGAACGGACCCGTGGCGGCTGAACCAGATGATCTACGCCGAACCGGGACGCGGCATCTTTAGCTAGTAATGAGCCTGTTATGTATAAAGCTTCGCGTAGTTACTTGTCAACGAAATTCACGTAGGGAATGAATAATTTAACAATTTCGCTGAGCATCGCAAAGTCAGCACGTGACATCGCCGCCGGCATTCCTAATAGCGGCCGGCGCTCACCGGAGTCGCGGGAGCCTATAGATTACCGCATGTTGGAGGTCCATGACTCGGAGGAACCCTCTTTCAAAGACGCTTTCACCAACAATGCCGCCTTGACCTCGCGTATCACCCGGGGTGGCGCGAAATGTTCTTAAAGTAATCGTCGTGGCCTAGGCAGAGCAGGTCTTCCAAGAGGCTTGTTTCACCTGTTATCCGCTCTATTTCCCCCGCAAAAAACTGCCGCAGCACACGATTCTGCACCGAAGGTCGACGATCTTTGTTCTTGTAAAAGGCCTTGAGATAAATGTGCATACGGGCGTAGCAGTTCTCCAGTTGTTCGAAGTCCTCGCGGATCATTTGTTCGTAAATCTCATGTTTGGACATATCCGAATTGCGTTCCAGCATGTGACGCTTCTCTCGAATGCGATCACTTTTGGTGATAATGTCTCCGACGTACTGATTCAGCTCGTTGAAGGCGCCGTCGTCCGCAAGCACTTGGAGGAGGTTGTCCTGAGCGCCGGGGCGATCCCCTCGAGGTAGTCCCGAGACTTGCGCCGGGGATTCCTCATCCTTCCAGATGTCCGGGTCATCCATACTCTTGGAAAGCGTCAGCTTTTCAAGTTTGGCGCGCATGGCCGGCCGAATAAGGGGGTCCGTGCGATCCACAAGCCTACGGAGCTGGTTGGCGTAGAGCGTGGTGAGTATCCGATAGCCCACTTCCATTGAGCTGTTCAGCATGCTGAAAATCGCCACTGTGCGACGGTCTTCAAGGGAAATGAGCTGCAACATGATTTGCTGTACGGTGGGGGTAAGATGGAATTTGACCGCTTGGCCGGCGTCAACGAGCTTCTTGGCGTAGAGCCGAAAATTGTCGTCCGGCGCCTCGGGCCGAACCTCGAACTGGAAGCCCACGATCAGTTTACCTGCCGATCTAAGAGCCGTATCCGCTTTGTCGAGGGTCAATTTGCTCTTTTCAAGAAAATACAGTTCCGGAATGCGGTTGTCTCGCACGGCGTTTGCCGTAAACGCCTGGATTCTGGACTGAGCTTCCCCGATAATCGCGGCGTACTTGTCATCTATGGTCAAGTCCGGAATGATGCGGATTGCGTAACTAACTGAATTCACGTCGTAACTTATCCATTGGCGGCGCTAAGATTCGGGGTCTTTCGTGGAGTCTTTTTTCAAGAACTCGTCCATGCGGATTACATTATCATTTGAGAGATCGTCATCCGTCCTATCGAGAGGGCCGGATCGAAGGGACGGCTCTTTCCCGATTTGAGAAAAATCGGCGTCTGAAACGGTTTCCGATTGAGACGAGAAGGACGATACGCCGTTTACCGGAATCCTCGAACCCGAGGCGACGTTCAGCAGGGTAATGAGCTTGGCTAAAGCGCCGGGGCTCTGTCGCACGTACGGGGGCACATGAGCCCACAAGCTTACCGCTTTAATCCCCAGGGCACTTGCGTGCTCTATGAGTCGCGTGTGAATGCTGACGGGTCCTTGATACCGAGCGCGGAACACACCGAAGCTCCATGTGAGCACTTCGTCAACCATCTCAGGGCTGGAGGCCACTACGGAGATTTTCGGGGGAGATGTGGCGGAAACACTGTCCATTACTCCGCCTATGGTAATGACGAGTCCGATGTTCAACTGTTTCACGATCTCAAATATGGTTCGACAATATGTTCCCCACAGGAGGTTAGGTTCCTTAGCTATCATGAAGATGAGGTCTTTACGGCGATTCCCGTTTTGCGCCAAACACACTTCGCTGATGTCGGATTCCAAATCGTATACCACGCCCTCTTCAACGCTCGCAACGGGACGCTCTTCCGTAAAGATTAAGAAGGGTTCAGCGTGAAAAAACGCAAGGGCATCATAGGGGAGATTTTGACGCAAATAGTCAAGGCAATCCGTCGAGACACCTCCCGCGTTTGACCAGCCGTCAAATCCCAGAATCAATACGGGATTGTTCAGGGCCGGTTTTCTGATCCATTTTATATGTTGAAATGTGGAATTTGTGTCCACAACACTGCCTTATTGGGGAAGATTTGTGATTCCGAAACGTGCAGGAATTACTCACTGGACACGGTCAACAGCTTGGAATCAACATGAGGCTGTCGAAAAGCCGGATGAGTCTGCCGGCCGACCTTCAGCGGCCCCACTTTAACTGAACCAAAACCGTTACGGATACTATACGTCGTTTAGAGCGTCCCGTTAAGACACGGAAGGCTTGCCTTATTATTTTATCGCGAGTGCGGCATAAAACTCAAGTTAAAAAACGGTTCGTAGGTCGGCGCCATTACCGGGGTTTCTTTGCCGGCAACCCCGACGGCCAACATGATGACGAATTGCTGCGGCGGAAAAACAACGCGCCCCCTTCAAGCGTTACAAATCGGCGTCCCCTTCAGCCCGCGCCTGAATCCAACCGCCGCCTACGACAACGCCATCCCGGTAGAGCACAGCTGCTTGCCCCGGGGTAATAGCGCTTTGCGGGGCTTCGAGGTGAATGATCCACTCCCGTGCTCCGCCGGCCGCAACGACGCATGGCGCAATCCGAGCCGTGGATCGCACCTTAACACCGAATTGTTCCCCTTTACCCGGTAAACTTAGGGCGTGCCACGTAACGTCTCCAATACGAAAAGCGGCGATACGCGTCTGTTCTTTCACTCCCACGACAACCGCGGCCCGCTCGGGTATGAGTCGCAGCACGTAGAGCGGCTCGGGTCCACATATGCCGATACCTTTCCTTTGCCCCACGGTGTAGTTGAACAGGCCGCGATGCTCGCCAAGGACATTTCCGTGCGTGTCGAGGATTGGACCGGGCCGCTCGATGACCCCATGCCGACCAAGAAACGTGCGGTAGTCCTTGTCTCGTGTAAAGCAAAGCTCCTGGGATTCCTCGTAGTCGGGGAGAGGAAATCCGCGTTTCGTCAGGAAATCCTTCACTTGGGTCTTGGTGAAATCTCCCAGCGGAAGGAGCAGCGACCTGAGCATGTCCTTGGTGAGGGTAAAAAGGAAATAGGTCTGGTCCTTTTTGGGATCTTCCGCTACGGCCAACGCCGGTCCGTCGGCCTGCTCAAGGATGCGGGCGTAGTGCCCTGTTGCAAGACGATCCAGACCCAGCCTGCGGGTTTCCTCCAGGAGCGCCTTGAACTTGATCTCGAAGTTACACAGAGGGCACGGTGATGGGGTAAGACCGACGGTGTAGTGAGCAATGAAGGGCTCGATAACCACATTCCGAAATCCGACGGAAACATCGCGCTCGATGAGGGGAATCTCCAAGAGCCTCGCCCATTCTTGGGCCCATGACCGCGTCTCGTCTGAAAGCTCATGGAGGCGCAGAAACAGGCCCACTACATCATGACCCGCCTCCTTGAGCATGAGCGCGGTTGCGGCGCTGTCCATTCCGCCGCTCATGGCTACACCGATTCTCATGTCGCTTCCGGCTCACAGAGGAAATATCGTGAAGACCCTTCTTGCCGGAACTCCGACGGAAGGGCGCCTTCGTTTACCATTCGTGGCCCCGCATTCAGCCGCCTGAGCACCTGGATTACTTCCAATCGTATTCCGATGTGCTTTCACACATATAATACTTGCGGGGCTTTTGTTGCACAGCAGCTTTTTCCAACCCCTTTCTAAGAAAAGGTAATCTTCGCTGAAACAAAGCATTTTTCCTGGAGAAATGCTCGTTTCGGCCATGGTAAGATTCCTGGAGAGGGGTTTGGGGAGAAACTTCTTTAAAGAAGGGTCTTCCCAATAGTAACTGCTAGCGCCTACCGGACGAGACGGGTCCCGCCGGCGGCTTGTTCCAGGGTGAAACAGCGCCCACAGGCGGCTTTGGCTGCTTCGCTTGCGCAGGCGGAGACGTCACCCCCGGAGCGTACGACATATTGCGACCCTCTGCGCCCATCCCTTGAGGATAAACCGTCGGCGCAGGCGTGGGAGTGTTCATATACGATGCGCCGGGGAATAGATTGCGTCCGTCCATGGGGTTTGTGGGACGAGGAGCATTCCCCGGGATTGCCCCCGGTTGCTGCGCAGGCGCCTGATCCGCATACGCGGGAGCAAGGAGCATGTTCCCATATTGGGCCAGGGTCTCGGGAGTATCCAAGGGACACAGGGCGAGTGTTTGATCTATAAACGGCGTGTAAACAGGCTCACGCACGATCTTGGAGAAATACCCCGTGGTCGGGGCGCCCGAGACGGTTCGCATGTCCTTGAACGTAATGTCATTAGGGACAACGAATTCTCGCTCAGGCCTGTTTTCCAGGACGCTCTTCATGAAGTAGCCCCAAATGGGCAATGCCGCACGAGAACCTTCTTCCCGATCCCCGAGGGATCTTTTCTCGTCGTATCCCACCCATACGCCGGTGGTGAATTCGGGATTAAACCCCATGAACCAGGCGTCCGCCGCTTGGTTCGTGGTGCCCGTCTTGCCCGCAAGGTCGCGCCTCTTTATGATTGTGTTGAGCCGTGCGCCGGTGCCCTCGCGAACCCCGCCTTGCAGCAATGAGGTCATTATGTAGGCTGTTTGCGGAGAAATCGCCGGGTGCGCTCGATTCACTTTCGGCGTGGAGACCTCCGCAATGGGCGCACCTTCCTCCATAATGGTCTTCAGGTGAGTGGATGGGGTCGTATTAGCGTTTTCTTGTGCAGCGGCCTTAGGTCTGGGCGGCGGCGGAGGCACTGAGCCTGCGAATTCGGGCCGCGGCTGAGGTCGAGGAATTTCGGACTCATCAAGTATGGGGATTTCCTCGTTGTCCTCAAGCACATTGCCTAAGCGGTCTTCGATGCGTTTTACCATGACCGGGTCAACGAGCACGCCGCTGTTGGGGAATACCGTGTACGCAGAGGTAATTTCGAGCACGTTCAGCTCGGATGTGCCGAGGCTCAAAGACAAGTTTTTGCCTAACTCGGATTCGATGCCCATCTTATGAGCCGTATTGATGACCCGATCCAATTGCACGTCCATGAGCACCTTGATGGTGCAGATATTTCGGGAGAGTTCAAGGGCGCGTCGCAAGCTTAGCGGCCCGAGGAAGTTGCCGCCGGAGTTTTTGGGCATCCACTCAACATCTTGTTCGTCGAAATCAACAATGATATTGTCGTCGATGATGACCGTCGCGGGGCTGTATCCCGCTTGTTCTATAGCCGTGGCGTAAATGATGGGCTTGAACACGCTCCCCGGTTGTCGCTTGCCTTGAACCGCACGGTTGAATTTATGTGTGTCCCCCGGTGTTCCTCCCACGAGGGCGCGCACATATCCGGTCTTGTTTTCGATGCACACCACTGCGCCTTCAAGCTTCGCCGTCTTATCCAGTGTGAACATGGGGGTGTCGTTTTGGAAGCTCTCGAATTGCAAAGCGAGAACATTCCCAACTTTGTAATGCGCATCGGGCTTGTCGAGCTTGACGAGCCCCGTCACCTTCTTGCTGAGGGCGACATGCAGGAGCATGGTAGTCTTGTCACGCTTGGTAATGCGCGTCAGCAATCCCTGATATGATTGGCCTTCCACGAGATCAGGGTTTGAGCGCTTTTGGAGTAATTCCTGCATTTCCGCTTGCGGCACGGTGCGCAAGATGGCGAGATTCTTTTGCCGCGCCTTGATCTCCTCTAAGCCCCGTTCAAGGGATTCCACCGCCTTTTTCTGGTAATCCACTCTGCATGTGGTGAAGACCTTGAGACCTTCGTTGTACAACTTGTCGCTGCCGTATTTCTTTACGATGTACCGTCGCACAACCTCGGAGAAATCCGGCGCTATGTCGAATGGACGCACGAATTCCCTGCGGAAAGCGGGTTTCTCGGCAAGAGCTGCATCGTATTCCTCTTGGGAAATGAATTCGGCCTTGAGCATTCGCCGTAACACGGTTCGTTGCTTTTGCAGGGCGAGTTCTTCGTTCTTGAACGGGTTAAACACCGTCGGTCCCGCCACAAGACCGGCAAGTAGAGCGCCTTCGGCTAAGGTGAGATGCTCGACGGGCTTATCGAAATAGCCGCGAGCTGCGGCCTCGACACCGTACGAGCCTTCACCCAAATAGATTTCGTTGAGATAGACGTGAAGGATCTTCTCTTTGCCCCATGATTGCTCCAGTCGCGGGGCGAGGATGAGTTCCTTAATTTTACGGGAGAGCCTGCGCTCACGGGTAAGGAGGAAGTTTCGCGTTACCTGCATGGTAATCGTGCTGCCGCCCTGGGTCACGCGGCGAGCAAGGAGGTTGCGACCCGTTGCGCCTAAGATGCGGATCCAGTCGATGCCGTTGTGCTCAAAAAAGCGCGCATCTTCAGCGGCGAGAAAGGCTTTCACCACGTGCGGAGGGATTTGCGTGGGTTCCACAACGTACCGCTTCTCTTTGTAGAAAATACCGATGACCGTGCCGTCATCCGAATAAAACGTGGAAACCGTCTTGGGCTGGTACGAAATATCCGGTGTAGGGGGTAAATCCCTCGAATACACCATGTAGGCGCCCAATACCACTCCCCCCACCAGGAACGGCGCCGCCAAAAGCCCAATAAGCGGCACGGTGACGAAGAGGGTGGATAATAAACGCCCTGCTGAACTTTGTATACGCTTTTTCATATAACTAGTACACGGAGCGAACACACCCCGATGAATGAGTTCGCGGATTGTATTGGTAAATGTTCATCGACCTGAGACGGCTCTGCGCCGGTGTATGTGCAGGCGGGCGTCTCACGAGTGGTGAACGGTTACGCGTTTTCGAATCGTTGCGGCTGAATATCCGGGTTCAGCGCATCTAAATGGTATCAAACCCTGCGGTTTAATCAAGGTAGATTGGTCAGATTAGCATACCGGGCGGTTTATCGGCAAATACCTCGGTTACATATCAATCGTGCTCATGCCGGTTTGTTTTCAAACGAGTAATACCTATTTGCTTTCACAGAAGTAAAATCTGCGGAGTTCTTGTTGTAAAGTAAGTTCTCTCCGATAATAGCTGTCTGATTACGCATTCGTATCAGGCGCGGATGACGGGTATACGCATGAGGTCTTCCGCTTTGATCACCATGCCGTCGAATTCCACCTTTGCTTCCCCTACCATGTCCGCTTGGTCGCATGGCGGGTAAAAGTGCGTCATAACCAAGGTCTTCACCCCTGCGGCTTGGGCGATGCGTCCGGCTCCTGAGGGTGTGAGATGCCCTTCGTGCTTCAAGTGGTCGGGGAAGGAGGTCTCGCACACGAGTATGTCGGCGCCTTGGGCGAGGTCCACCAGTCCGCTTGAGACATCCGTGTCTCCGGAGACGACCACCGATCCTGTAGGGCCGTCGATACGGTACGACAAACTGGGATCGCTATGCGCGGCCGAAGTTGAACGAATCAGTAGCTCGCCTGATTCCAGACGGTCGGGAGAATTCGCCGAAAGTTCATGGAGGGTTAGCCGATCATCCGTGGGCGTGATCCACTCGTGGTAGATTGCCCTGAACTTATCGTAGTAGTCCCGGAGTCCTCGAGGACCGATGAGAGAGAACGGCTCCGTTCGCCTGTCGGCGTAGGCGTAGTTCGAGGCGAACAGGATGGGCGCAAGATCCGAAACATGGTCCGGGTGAAAATGGGTGACGAGCAGCGTGTCCAGCTCACTGAGCGAGATGGCCGCGTCGCAGAGACGGCGGATTGTGCCCGGACCCATATCCACGAGAAGCCTGCGCTCGCCTTCCTGAACCACGAGACAGGAGGCGTTCCTCCGGAGAGAAGGGGTGATCGTGCCGGTCCCGAGCATGATAATTTCCACGAAGATCTCCGTAAACAGCCGAGGGCGCCGCCGATTACCGGCCTTAAAGGCGAAGACGCGTTCGTATGAGCGGTTCCGGCGTCTCGTGAGCGCGGCCGATTCACTGGGCCGAACCACTCTTATCAGTAGCGACATCGTATGGGGCAAATCTATCTTGTAACGCGGGAGTCAAGACGTTTCCGATGGCCGCCGCAATAATCGCGTTCCCGTCACTTTCTACATGACAATCATCCAAGAAAATAGGTTTTGTATTTTCGTCGAATATGCCTGAAAAGTCATACGCATTCACACCTTCTTGCTGCAAGATCTTGATTTTAGCCTTTAAAAGCGGATAAGCCGCATCAAAGAACATTTGCTTTTTCTCGGCTTCCGTGCGATCGAAAACTTCTTTTTCGTACGGAGTCAACGGTCTGCGGAGACTGAACAAATTGGGCTGCAAAAACACAAAGAACGAAACTCCGTGCTTTTCACACAGTTCATGTGCGGCTCTGATATTTCGTTCGTAGATTGCAGCCGTTCGTTTCGCCAACGCTTCTATTTCCTGGGCTTCTCGCTCGGGGATTTTTTTCTTGTTCTTGGGAAAATAGGATTCAATCTTCTTGTTGAAATCATGAAGAGCGGTTGTGGTAAGGTCAATAAACGCTACGTTGCGCCTAAGGCGTCGAAAAAAGGAATTCTCCTTGCGAACCGCAGTATCGAAGAGCGTCCCTTCGGGATTGTTGTACATAACGCCTTGATAGACGTCATTCACGCCGTTGAAAAGGATACATACCGTCGGGATATTGCCTTTGCGGATTTCATAGTCGAGCCGTTCCGTCTCTTGAGAGGAGTTTACCGTGGTAACTCCATAGTTGAGGATCCTCACGGAAGGCGTAGGTATTCGCTCGTTCAGCAAAAACTGGAGTTGACTGGCCCATGTGAGACGATCGGGAACTTCGATGCAGTACGTTGTGGAGCCGCCCAGGAGAAAAATACGTGCAGCGTGATCCGGATTTTCTTTCGGAGTGAACCCCACCGTCTCTCTTACGCCGCCGGTGACGGTGAAGTATTGGTTATTGCAATCCGTAGGAAAGACCAACCGTGTGCCGCTGGGCGTATACCAGCCCTTCCGTTGCATGGACGACGCAATGAGAAATGGTTCGGAAAACCACGGCTTCGATGTGTATGCGAGAAGGCTGAGCCTATTCACATCGGCATAGTGCGGGGGACGGTGATTTCTCAATATTCTACATGTCGCTTCGACGAGCGAAAACACCACCAGTAACGGAACAAGGGAAAAAATAACATTTCTAAGGTGTGACATCTTCATTGTTTGAGACTCGAAGAACCGCGTTATCGTGGTGAATACAATTATAGAGAATGTAATCGCAAAATCGGTTGTTGTCCAATAGTGAATTACCGCGAAACGTCGGCGGCGGCGGCGATTTGAACCCTCTCATTCCGTTTCTCAGGCAAACGGCTGATTCATAGCCGGAAAACTTTTCTACATTGGGTGGGCGACTAACCATGAGAAAACATACAGTCGCCGACGACAAAACACTCGTACTATTTCTAACGGGATCTTTTTTCTTCGAGCTTGAACACCTGTCCTCATCATCTAAATGTGACCGCGTACGCGCTCCTACGCGTATCGTCACTGTCAGGATGCCGCAATTCCTGGAGATGGGGCTTTTTGGGGGCCGAAAGTGCTCCATTTTGGAGCAAAACTTACAGGTAGGTCATCTCGATATGAGCCTGTCTATGAATCACTTTAGAGGGCTTTTTGCGTTATTGGTTTACAGAGCCATTTTTCTATCCTAAACTAGTACGTATATGGTCACGAATCTCACCGAATAGTACTTTTTCGCAACATCGAATCCGGGGTTCATTCAACCGCTCCCGTTCTCACGGAGAGAGAGGCTTCATTGAGTTCGTTCCACCCGCCGGCGCTCAAGAACAATGCTGGAAACAGCGTTCCTGGACGGACTTTCACACCTTTCATTGGGATACGCAATGAATAATGAACAATTCAGCGCCGATCCTGTTGAGTTGACGTATAAACGCTACCTAAAGAATAATCCTGAAAGGGAGGCTCATGTTGAACTCATCCGCAGACAAGCGACCCTCGCCCGAAAGATGTATGATATTCGTAATAAGCTCCGCATGAAACGAGAAGATCTCGCTGAGTATTCCAGTTTACCTGTAGACCTCATCGAAGATCTCGAAGAGTCGGACTACGACAATGATTTGGATAATGCTACAACCAGCATCAACCGTGCCTTCCACAACGGCTTTCAGGAAGTAATCCTTCCCGCCGCCACGACCTGGTGCTTACGTGTCGATCATCCCTTAAGGAAAAAACACATGAAGGCGATTCTTGCCGCTCTTATCATTCTTTGGCTTCCCATGGGAGGGTTTGCAAGCGAAAAAACCAGTAAAGGTGAAGTCCGGTCTCCATCAGGTAAGCTGCTTTACAAGACCTACACCCGAGGAAACGTGACGGAGACGCGAGATCCGGGAGGAAAGCTGATTACCCGTTCCAAGACCACGAACGGCAAGACCGAGGTCAGGTCGCCTTCAGGGAAGCTGCTGTACAAGGTGAAGTAACTGAACGGATGGTCAAAACACCCTCCATTGAGAGCGGTGTTCACATGCGGGCGTTGCCTTGCGGCAGTGTGGGAACTCCCCCCCCTGGTAAGCCGCGGAGTCTCAACCGAAATAGACGATTAGAGATGCCGGGGCCGTGATACATCTTGCCGTCTTTGGCCGTATCCCGGACGTTGGAGAGTTCTTTCGTCGCAGTTGAACTAGAGCGCCGCATATCGCCATCACGTATATATACGGTGTCATCGTTCCATAAGGTGACAACCGTCCGAGATTTTTTCTGCGCCGATCGGACCAGATTTGCTGAAGACGGCGCCGCCGGCCGTTGGTATCTCCTGAGTGACCAGGGAAGACCCTTGCCTGATGAGCGGGGTGGGACAACAAACGTGGACTTTGCGGATTGCTGAACAGCCGACGATACCGGCGGGGACCAGTTCGGCGTCCCCTTGGAAATACATGCCTTTGCAGGTTTGGATATGAAGACACCCCGTATCACCGTCTTAACCACGGTTTACAACGGCGAGGAATTCCTTGACGAGTGCATTACAAGCATTCTTAATCAACAGTTCACTGATTATGAATTCCTCATTATAGATGACGGTTCTACGGATCATTCGCGCTCTATTATTCAATCTTACAATGATCCCAGAATCATATTGGTCCAGGAGAGCCGTATAGGGCGGAGTAAAGCCGTTAATGCGGCATTGACCATGGCAAAAGGCAAATACGTCGCCTTCCTGGATGCGGATGACATAAGTTCGCCTGATCGCTTGGGCATTCAATACGGCGTCATGGAATCAAATGCAGCGCTCGACTTGGTGGGCTCTTTCTGCGCCATAATCAACGAAAGAGGCCTGCTTGTAGACCGAGCGTATCTCCCGACGCATTCTTTGTATCGACTGTGGAGATTGCAGTTTCAATGCAATTTCTACACATCCTCCGTCATGCTCAAGAAATCCGCAGCGATCAAGGCGGGAATGTTCCCGGAGGAGCTGATTGTCGCTCATGATTACAAGCTGTTTCTCGACATGGCGGGCGCTGCGAACACGCATATGATCCCAAGGTTTCTCTGTGAGTATCGCATGTACTCAGGCCGGCAACTAACAAAGCAGTATTACGGCCGCATGATCGAAGAAGCGGTTCAGGTGAGTAACGCCGCTCTGAGAGATTGTCATGCCGCCTTAACGGACGCGGAATGCCTGGAGATGCGACCCATATATTGGGTCCTGGAAAGAAAAACCGTCACACCGGATGCTTTGCGAGCCCTTGCGAAAATCTTCGACGGATTCTGTAAGAAATTTGCGGTGAACGATGAGGCCGCATCGCGACTTGCCACAAGAGTCGCCGCCGATATTCTGAAAGCCGGCATCACGAATTGTGACGGCCCCTTACGAACGAGAATAGCGATTGCACTGGAACAAGTAAAAGGTTCCCCGTGGGCGTTACCCACTCTATTCTCAACAGAGTCGCTACGTGTCATCAATAGAGTCTTCAAACGCACAAGATTTCACGATGCGGCTTTGCGAGCCCTCTATAGGTGAGTAGGCTGCCTGCGGGATCTTGCGGCGGCGCTCTTGTATATAAAAGCCGGCTTACCACGTCTCCGACATGGAAAGTTGGACCGCAGGGAGAACCTCGCCCGCCACTTGCCATACCGTACCGCACGACATCTTGACTGATACCGGTTCGCTTTTTACATAGTAAGACTGGTGAAGATCGTTTTTGTCAGGAGGGTTTTCCTAACTGCTATCTGAGAATGTTTGAATAGCCGAAAGCGGCATTTTCTCCTTGAGAAAAGCTGGTTTCGGCAATGGTGAAAGTTCTTGGAGAGGGGTTTGGGAGAAACTTCTTTCAAGAAAAGTGTCCCAAATATTACCTCTTTGTAGGCGCATCGGTATGGATGATCTATCTGAACTGAACAACCGGGAGCACGTATGAAGATCGTTTTCATAATTTCCACTGTGGCCGAGGCCGGAGGAGCGCAACGGGTGGCGGTAAATATGATGAACTATTGGGCGAGCAGAGGATGGGAAGTCGTCCTGATAACGTCGGACGATGGGTCACGCCGCCCCTTTTATGAGTTGCATGCCAATGTGCGCCGTATTGCAACGGATGACGGTAGAGAATATGCGGGATTGGCCAGGGCTCTGTTCAGGAATATAGGACGCGTGTTGACCTTGCGGAAAGTGATAAAGCGATTCTCGTCCGCTCCAACGCTGGCTATTGGAGAAATAATCGGGATTCGCGCTATTTTGGCCGGCCTCGGTTTAAGAATTCCCGTGCTTGTGTCTGAGCACCTGGATCCGGCTCAGTTGCGTCGCATGAAGAACGGCCGATTCTGGGCCGGCTTGCGACTATGCCTCTACCCGCTGGCCTGTAAAGTGATTGTCCTCAATGAAGCGTCTAAGGAGTATTTCCACGAAGGTATCCAAAAGAAGATTACCGTCATACCCAACGCCGTGCCCAATCTGGAAACAGCGCCGGATGAATCCGACCCCACTCCATCCTTTACTGCGCATAACTCGATTGTGACGCTGGGGCGATTGGTCTCTCAGAAACGATTTGATCTGCTCTTGAGAGCGTTCTCGGAAATCAAGAACAAAATTGACGGCAAGCTCATCATTGTCGGCGATGGGCCGCTGCGTGAAGACCTGGAACGACTCTCGCGAAGCCTTGGTATTGCGGACAGAGTGCTCTTCACGGGTATGATGCGGGCGCCGTGGGCATGCTTGAAGGATGCCATGTTCTTTGTAATGTCCTCAGAGTTTGAGGGCTTCCCCATGACTCTGGTGGAGGCTATGTCGTGTGGGCTTCCTGTTGTGAGTTTCGACTGCAGGACCGGACCAAGGGACATCATACGAGACGGCGTTGACGGAATTCTGGTGCCGCCAATGGATGTTGAAAAGCTGGCCGACGCAATGCTGCGCTTGGCCACCAATAAAGAGTTGCGTTCAGAAATGGGAAATCGTGCGCTGGAAGTCCATTCCCGGTTCAGCATGGATCACGTCATGGCTCAATGGGAAGCTCTCGTGAACGACTGCGCCCGGACGTGAGATTGATGTTCACAATGCAAGCCGAACACATAACAGGGCGTAAATCGCCGACATCCCACTGTAATTTAAACCGAGTCTGCTGGTTTTCCGGTGAGCGTCCATCATGCTCTCATCGTTTGTTCACCAGGTAGATGCCTACTGCCGCGAGAAACAAGCCCACAAGGAGTCGAACGGTAAGCTCTTCCTTTAGAACGAGTCCGCCCAAGAGGACCCCGAACAAAGGCGCTAGGAACGTAAAGGCTGAAAGCTTCACCACATCGTACGTGTGGATGAGACGGAACCACGCAAGATAACTCAGGAAGGCGACGATTACGCTCTGGTAAAGAATCGCCGACACCGGCACTATAGCGAGTGTCACAGGAATATGGCGCTCGAAGAGAAGCCAACCGAGCGCAAGCACGGGAATAGCGAAGAAAAGCTGCGCAAAGAGCGTCTGGTAGTGAGAAATGTGCTTGAACACCGAGATAAACCTCTTGATGTAGATCGTCGTGGCGGCCCACAAAAAGCCTGCAAGTAACTCCAGTGCGTCGCCGAAACGATAGTACTCCGGTAAATCGGGCGTCTTGACCCCGAAGACCAAGGCCAATCCCGTAAACGAGATCCCAAGACCCGCCATCTTTACCGGCGTCAAGCGCTCTCCCAAGAGGAAATGAGCCCCCAGGGCCGTCCACAGCGGTTGCGTGTAAAGAAAAATCACCGCCCGAGAGACGGGCGTGTAGGCAATCCCTAGATAGAGAACGAGGAACTCGAGCCCAAAAATAAGCCCCACTCCGATGCCATGGATAAAGTTGCGCCGCTCCAGGAATACCCGTTCGCCCATGAAGCAGGCATAGGTCGCCAAAAGAGCTGAGGCGATCACGGAGCGAATGGTGACCGCCAACATAGGCGCAAAGCCCTGGTTGCTCAGGTTGATGCTCAGCATATTGGCGCCCCATAGCAGGCAAAGAAACGCCAACAGCACAACAGCAAAGACCGGGACATTTTCGGAGGTTTTCATGGTGACGCGCAAACTCCTGTGGAACCGCGTTACTATAAAGCTTGAAGTCGTCTAAGATACACAGTAAGCTCCCCTCCGAACCCGGAGTCGCATGGAAAGGGCGTCTTTTAGCTGAAGAGAGCCGTCAATTTCGCACATTCCAAGGAGTCCCCATGAAAAAAGCAACCAGTCGTGTGTTGATCGTGTTGACGGCGCTTATCCTCTTGGCGCCCCATGCGCGGTTAAGCGAAGCTAAGAACGACCCGAAACTGGATGAATACAATAAAGCGGCCGCCGAATGCCTGGAAAAAGGACACCAAGCCCTTGCCCAAAGGCACGTGGCGGAGGCCGCAAAGGAGTTCAAGGCCTGCGCTGAAAAGCACCCTAATTCTACGGCGGCTCAGTATTGGCTCGCTTCCAGCTACTTTCTGGGAAAAGACGCGGAAAACGCCATAGTCGGTTTCAAACGCGTGCTCGAGATCGACCCGGAAAACATCGACGCAATTGCCATGTTAGGGAAAATATATTCCTTCGACAAAACTAAGTTGTCTCTGGCCCAAGAATTACTCGAACGCTCCATCAAGGCTCGACCTGAGTCAACGGACTTCAGATTTGATTTGGCGCGCGTCTACTGTCAGCTCGGGCAGATTCAAAAGTGCTTCGGTGAGTTCTCATTCCTCTTGGATTCCGAGACCAAGTTCGCCATCTATCGTACGGAACTCGCCAAGATCATGCTGGCGGGCGACGCCAAAGATCAAGCGAAGAAGATGCTCGAACGTGCGATCGTCCTGGACCCGAGCTTTCAACCGGCCAAGGATCTCCTGCAACAAATCGAATCGGGCGCCGCGGGACCGAAGAAATAAAACCAAGAGTAAGGTTGGGGAGAAGCTTCTTGCATGAAAAATTCTCCCTAATACCAATGTGCTGTCGAACGAGGAATATAGGTGAAGGACATTTTTGTAAGAGCAGGTTTCCCTAACTACTATGAAAGAATGTTTAAATGCGCCGCAAGTGGCTTTTTCTCGTTCAGAAAAGGCACTTGCGGCTATTTTGAAAGTTCTTGGAGAGGGGTTTGGGGAGAAACTTCCATCAAGAAGGTTCTCTCCAATATTACTTCTTTTATTGCGCATTCGTATAAACCCCTCTCAAAAACTTCCGAGCGCGCCGAAACCGAAATTTCTCGGCAAGGAACACCGGTTTCGGCGATTATCACACAATTCTTAGAAAGAGGTTGGAAAACCCTGCTTTGCAACAAAAGCTCCACAGATCTTGCTTTTGTGAAAGTATATCGGCATCAGCGTATTACTTCCAGAGATCCGGACGCAGTGCGCCGTCCGCATTGAACAGCCGTTTATACGCGAGCCGCACAAGCAACATGCTCCCCAGAGCTGCGGCCGCGGCTATCATGAACATGACCACTATCTGATACTTGGCCGCTTCCGCGGGGTCTACTCCGCCGAGGATTTGGCCCGTCATGGCGCCTGGGATGCTGACTATCCCCACCACCATCAACGAATTGATGATCGGGGTCATTCCTGCTCTCATGGCTTGGCGCATGCTCTCGATAACGGCCTCTTTGGGGAGCGCCCCGAGGGCAAGGTAGGCTTCCACCTCGAAGCGTCGCAGCTTGACCTCGGCGTAGAGTCGATCCAGCGCCAGCGCCATACCGTTGACGGTATTGCCCAGAATCATTCCCGCTATTGGTATGACGATGCGAGCGGTGTACCACGGTTCGGCCCGAATCACCAAAGCGGTTACGATAATCAAGACGAACCCGGTACTGACGGAAATCGAGATAAACGCAAGAGCGCTCGGGAACGAAGAGACATTGGGTGTCCGTCTTGTGGCCGTATGCGCCGCCACCACGCACATGAACAGCACCAGGAGCGCCACGAGTTCAGGGCGATCCACCGCGAAAATCCAGGTAAGAATGTATCCCAGCAAACTGAGCTGGACGACGCACCGGATAGCTCCCCAGAGTAGCGATCTCGTAAGCCCTAGGCGCATGAACGCGGAAATACCCGCTGCGATAAGGAGCAGTATGCTGGTATAAGCGAGCCCGGTATTCGATATAAAGACCACATCGTTCATAGAGAAACGTCCGCCAAATGGATTTCGTCGCCGACCAGGATGCGTCTCACGCTTTCGTCGTGACTTATTGCAATGATGCCGTGTCTACCGGATAAGGCCCACTCCTTGAGCGTCTCCAGGGCTATACTCTTGGTGTCGGGGTCCAAGAAGGCGGTGATTTCGTCCAACAGGAGCACATCGGGTTCCGCCAGTATGGACCGCGCCAGGATTATCCGCGCCGCTTCACCGCCCGAGAGATTCGCCTCATCCCTCTCCAGGATGTCGGCCGGAAGCTTCAGCTTATCGAGCAATTCCGAGGCAAGCTCAAGGTCCAGGCTCTTGCCTGCACGGCAATGTAAGCGAAAGGCCGCCTGGACATTATCCAACACCGAGCCGGGAAACAATGTCGGCTTTTGATGGGTGTAGAGAACCCGCCGGCGCCATTGATAGCCCGGTATAGTCTGCCAAGGGGCGCCGTTCAAGCGGATTTCGCCGCATTCCGCGGGTAACAGACGGGCGACTGTGCGCAACAGCGTGGTCTTGCCGAATCCCGAAGGACCCATGATCCACAGTATGCCCCCAGGCGCCAGCTGGAACGAGGTTTTTCTGCGCGCCTTCCCAAGTTGGATGCAGAGACCTTCGACTTCCAAAAGTGAATTGTTCGAGACGGACATGGCGACACAATATACTCTTACGCAGAGCTGTTCAATCGCCTATAGCGCATTTCCGATTCCTCCAAGGGAATATAAACGACGTGCGAGGCTGGTTCGGTCTATTGGTCACCACCTGCGTCGTAGAACCACGTGAACGCGTAGTGTAATAGCAATGTGCTGTCGAACGAGGAACATAGGTGAAGGACATTTTTGTAAGAGCAGGTTTCCCTAACTACTATGAAAGAATTTTAAATGCGCCGCAAGTGGCTTTTTCTCCTTGAGAAAAGGCGCTTGCAGCTATTTTGAAAGTTCTTGGAGAGGGGTTTGGGACTCAACTTTCCATCAAGAAGGTTCTCTCCAATATTACTTCTTTTATTGCGCATTCGTGTAACCGCCTCGGACACAACAACGCTTCGCTCCGGCTCATGGAGCTTCATTGAAACGCGCTGGGAGGCGCATGTGGAAAAAATTCTCCTCATACGACCGGGCGCTCTGGGAGACACCATCCTGACGCTGCCCATTGTGGACGCAATCATAGCCGTTCACTCCGGCTCGGAGCTTTGGTGGCTCGGTACGGGCGCATATAAGGCGCCGGCGCCGGCGCCCGTGCTCTTTCGGGACTTCGGGTCCGGCGAATGGCTGCGGCTCTTTGACAACTCCCCGGAAGCGGGCTTTGCGCCCTGGTCGAAGGCGTACGTCGCGCTCAAGCGGCCTTCCGCGGTTCTCGAAGAGCTGAGGACGTGCGCTGCCGAAATAGTGTCCGCATCCACAGAGCCTCAACCGGGCCGACACATTGTGGAATCAGTGGCCGGCGGCCTGGGTCTACCAATGCCGGATCGCTCCGCACGATTGGCCCGAGGAGGCCGTAAGACCCGTACATTGTGGTTGCACCCCGGGAGCGGTGGCCCACGGAAGTGTCCGGCGCCGGCGCTATTCACGGAAATACTGCTCAGGGTACCCGAATTTCGAGACTGGGAAATCGTCGTCACTCTAGGTGAGGCCGACGGCTTCGTGAAGCGGTCCACCGGCTGGGATGAGCTTATGCGCATGCCCAACGTCGCCGTCCATGAAGGCCGTCCCCTCACGGAGCTGATGACCCGTCTTGGGAACAGCGCCCTGTTCATGGGTCCCGATTCGGGGATCAGTCATCTTGCCGCGAATCTGGGCGCGCCGGCGATGGTGTTCTTCGTGGATAGCGATCCCGCTCAATGGGCGCCGTACGTGCCTTTGGAAGACTTGCTGCTCGTGTCCGTATCAAAGGAACAGCCGTCTGAGGAAGAGGTGATCCGCCTCACCCGACGCATAGCCGTATTTGCCGAAAGCCACGGCGTATTCACGCCGTAAACGGCTACGACGGAGCTGGCCCGACTGCGCCGGCTCTGGTCTTCCCGGAGCCCAGCATACCCAGGAATTCGCCGATTTGGTCCTCCAAACGCTCGATGGTGTAGGACCGCGAGTCATTGTGGTCCGCTTCCAAGATTACCCCAGGTGCCCCGGTTCGGGAACTCACCAATCGTCGCACTTCGGGGATGTCCTGGGACACGTACTTGCAGCTTCGATTCGAGTGATAGAGAAATCCATCCAGCTGGAACTTCTTCGCTATTTCTACATACTCGTCCACTCGTCGATTCAGGTGGAGATTCGCCGTATAGAGGTATTGATTCGTCCAATCGGTCAATGGGTCTTCTTCGTTTACGGCCAGTCGCGACCACGCCCATGTGTAGACGGACGCCACAAGCGCCGCCCCACGGCTGTCCAGGAACTCCGAGAGTCGCCTGAGTTCCGGCCAGATTGGCAGGTTATCCCAGAAGAGTCGGTAGCGCTCATCGCTACACGCGCCCACTCCGTTGGCGACGCGATCCTCAAGCTCGACCAGGAGTTCTCCGTAGAAATCCACAGGGACTTGTGTCCCTCGCTGCGCCACTATAGGCGCCATTGAGATAAACTGATCGAAAACGGTCATGGGAGCGGGCCGAGCCGCGCCGGTCTCGAGCACGCGCGCCCACAGGTCGGACGCCTCCTTGGACAGCCGTATGCTTTCCGTGAGGCGGTCCGGGTCCAGGGGCTTGCCCGTAATCCCCTCCACCACCCGGATCAGGCGCTCTAGATTTCCTCGAACGTATGACTCGGCTGCGATGTCCCGTTCGCCGTCGCCGGAGTGCGGCACATCAATGAGGAACATGGGCGCATTATAGTGGCGGCTGAGGACCTCGAACCATTTGGTGAGGGTTCCGCACTGGCTGTTGGAAATCACCAGCAGGTCGGGCTTCGGCAATCCCCATGTGGGACTCACGCCCGTGCGGATCGACCCCAAATCGCACCGGGCATACGAGCACAGATCCCCTGAATACCCCATTCCTTCGGCGGCTTCGCACACCTCGGGCGCCTGCTTTCGTGCGCCGATGATGGCTGCGTGGTTTTCGGGATACACCGGGATCACGTCCATTGCGTAGAGCAATTCCACGGGTGTGAATGCGTTCACGTATGCGATGAATTTGCCGTTTTGCCGCGCTTGGTGCGCGTTCCCATAGTATTCGATATTGATTCGCTTAAGCCGGCCAAGTGTCTTGATCGGTTGCAATGCGGATTCTCCTTTAGGAATTATTTACCGGTGGCGGACGTACATGTCGGTCACGATGTATGTGAGGATCAGTTGTCCTCGAGCATTTCCCTGAACGCTTCCAGGCGCAGTCGTAGACGGCTCATGGACACGCCTCGTGAAGAGGTCTCCAGCACAAGGGAGGGAATTCCCGCTCCATCGAGCGTCTTCTTAAAGTCGGGGGTATCGAAACCGGCGGCCTCACAGAATTGAGGATTGAGAAAAACCACCCCCGCGGCGGAGCTTTCTTTGACGCGAGCGAGAAATCGCTCGGCGGCGGCCCGCGGCTCTATGTGATACCCGGCGTACGGTGTGGTGTTCCGGAAGCGATCCGCCAATCTGAGGAAGGGATCAGGCCCGTCGACGGCGGGCGTTTCGATCATGCGGTAGCCGTCAACCAGGTCATCGCGGGCGATCTTCAGTTTGAGTTCACCGAACAGCTCGGGTAGGGCGGGCGGATCCATAATCTTGCCCTTGATGTAGATCGGAATCCAGTTGTCGGCGGCCGGCGCGTCTCCCCATGCGGTTTGATCCAACGTCTGGGTGAAGGATTCGATCGGCATGACCGAGAAGGCTTGGATGGCCGCGTAGAGGTATTTGGCCCGCTGTTCAGCCGGATGATCGAAAGCTTGGTGATAGAGCCCGCGTAGTTTCGCCCGGGCGCCTTCGTAGATGTCGATCACGCTGTTCAAGTGAGCCTCGTCGGGTTCGGCGTCGGTAAATGCGCACAGGGACAGAAACAGGCGCTTGAATTCGGCGGCTGCGTAGGCCCGGGCGGGATCGTAATCCACGCTCTTGGGGAGCCGAAGAAATTCGTTCTTCAGATTGGGGAAGCGTTGACTCCAAATGTGAAAGAGATTGCGAGTGGTGTCGCAGGTGTAGGGGATCACCACGCCGTCAAGGTCGCCCAGGCGGTCGAGCAGCCCCAACTCCAGCAGACCCATGGCATGGCTGCACGAATAGCCCGGTATATGCTGTTGCGCTCGCGTGATGGGTATTCCCGCGCCCTTCAGCGCCACAGGCAGCGCCCCTGCGGCGTATATGATTTCCGGCGGAACATCCGGCAGCAGGTGACCGATTACCTTGCCTCCAGTGGTTTGCTTCCACTGAGCGGCAGGGGCCAAGGGTGATTCGGCGCTTTGTGTAAATTCCGCCCATGAATCAGTTGAAATCATGCAACCTCCGTTCTTGCGTAATCTGTGGAAAAAGATGTTTATCCGCAGATCTCACGGATGTCGGCAGATAAGCCGCTCCATCCTCGAACTTAATCTAAAGTGCGTCGGTCTTGAAATCTGTGGATGCAAATATTCATGCTTAACCGTCGCAGGGACACGCGTTAGAGAGCGCCTTGTCTAGTGAGTCTGTCATCTCTTATGCTTAATCTGCGTTAATCTGCGGAAAAAGATGTTTATCCGCAGATGTCACAGATGTCCGGAGATAAGCCGCTACATCCTCGAATTTAATCTAAAGCGCGTCGGTCTTGAAATCTGAAGTGGGTTCTTGCCGGTAACACGGCAAAGAACACGGGGTTTCGCCGAAACAAAGCATGTTTTCTTCACATCCTGTCGTTTACGCTGTGGTAAAGCTTTGTGAGACTTCTTTCTTCAGCAAGTATTTTTCCGCTCATGCGCTTTTTTGTTAGCGAAACGGTGTCAGCCGTTCGCGAGAAAACCGCCGTCTACGTAGATTGTTTGGCCCGTTATATGCGCGGCGGCGTCAGAGCACAAGAACAGGGCGGCGCCCACCAGATCCTCGGGTTCGGCAAGCCTACCCTGGGGAATGCGGGAAACGAGCAACCGTTCCATCTCGGGGTTGGTCCAAATGGGGGCGCTGAACTCGGTCTTGGTCATGCCGGGGCCTACGGCGTTTACTCTCACGCTCATTGGCGCCCATTCCACGGCCATGCACATGGTGAGCATCTTGAGCGCGGCCTTAGATGCGTAGTAGACGCCCATCATGGGGCTCCCGCGTTCCGCGCCCACGGTGGTGATGTTGACGATCGAGCCACCACCTTGGTCGGACATAATGGGCGCCAGGGAGCGGCTCAGAAGGAACGGCGCCTTCACATTGACGTCGAAGATCTTGTCGAATCCGTCCGGTCGCAGATCCAGCAGAGGCCGCAGGAAATTTCGCGCCGCGTTATTGATGAGGATGTGGGCGCCGCCGAATGTGTCGGTGGTCGTCTTGACAAGGGCATCGATGTCCTCGGGCTTGGTGAGATCCGTCGGCTTGGCTAAGGCTTTACCGCCGGCGGCTTCTATCTCTTGAGCGACAGCCTGGATGCGCTGCTCAGTGCGTGCTGCGACAACCACTGTGGCGCCGGCTTGTGCGAGACCGAGACACAGGGCTTTTCCGATACCTTGACCACCTCCTGTAACGACGGCGGTTTTACCGGACAAATCAGGATACGACATACAGGCTCCTTATAGCGATGCGCTACCGTTTCTTCTTCGGCTACTAGTTGCAATGTGAAACGCCTAGCCCACTCCCGGTGAACGGTCAGGCGCTCCTCACGGGTTACGAGTTAAGACCCGCGCCTCTTTCACAGGGTTGCTCAATAGTGTCAAATTGAACGGTTATTGGTGGATTATCTACTATCATCGAACAGTTTGGCCGGCCTGTCAAGTAATAATGAAAAAAGCCCCTCAAACCGGAAGCTGGACTGGCCGGGATGCGGCTTACCACCAAGTAATACCAAAGTGCTTTCCAACGAGTAACATTGGTGAAGACTCTTTTTGGGAAGGTAGGTTTTTTCGACGTCTATCTGAGAATGTTTAATTTGCCGAAAGCGGCCTTTTCTCCTTGATAAAAGCCGGTTTCGGCCATTTAAAAGTTCTTGGAGAGGGGTTCGGGGAGAAGCCTTCTTTCAAGAAAGTTCTCCCCGATATTACTTCTTTGGCTGCGCATTGGTATAAGAAAGCCGGGGCAGATTGTGGTTGTTTTTCGCCGCTTACGGGTTAGAAAAAATAATGGTTCTAAGGATTTGAGACGCATCCTGGTCCTGCGAGGCCCGGAAGGGACATTCATGACCCTACAAGCCGTCATGTACGTAATCACAAAGGCCGGCAGTGGTCCTGGTGAACGGTTACTGGGAAACCATAGGATTATGTAGCGGCTGCGGAGCCTCGTCCGAGAGTCTAGCCATTGGTGGCCAGGACTACGCCGATGAGAATCAATGCTCCGCTCAGCAAATGCGTCCCGGTGATCGGCTCTCCGAGAAAGAAAAATCCCGCTATACCGCTGAATAAGGGTAAAAGGTAATACACGATCGCCGCTTTCGCCGGACCGATCATCGCCACCGAACGATTCCAAAATAAGTAGGAAAGAAGCGACGGCCCCACACCGAGATAAAGTACGGCGACGATCATTTCACGACTGAAATCTGTCCGGAGGAGGGCTCCGGCCTCCCAGAGGAACGCAGGCAGCAAGATTACGGCGCCCATACTAAACATGCAAAAGAGAAACACGAGCGGGCTGAGGCCGGTTTGTTTCTTCCGGATGAGGATGCTGTAAACTGCAAAGGAAATCGCTTGTCCGAGCATCCAGAAATCGCCGTGGGTGAACCTCATCTGAGTCAACGCCGCCGGATGACCGTTGGTAATAAGAAAGGTCACCCCGAAGATCGCAATGAACATTCCGGCCGCTCTCCGCATGGTGAGCGTATCGCCCAAAAACATGCGTGCGAACACAATGGTGAAGATCGGCGAGGAGATCCCTATTAACGACATACTCAAGGCATTGGAAGTGCCGGCGGCCACGTACACCAGCAAGTTGCTCATGGTTATGCCTAAAAACGCGGTAATCATGAGAAACCCGATATTCTTGAAGATAATAGGTGCTTCGCGGCGTAGGGACCCGAACACGAACGGCAGAAGCAAGACACATGCTATGCTTGAACGCATTACCACCAAACTCACGGGAGCAACGGTATCAGCCAATATCCTGGCGACTATGAAATTGCCCGACCAAATGATTGTCGCGGCCAATACCGGAGAATACCCCTTGATGGCGTCGTAGTGTTGTTGCAGCACGCTGTGTAAGCTCCAAGGGGATTAATCAGAAAAGTAAGACCGGGGCGAACTTTCTTGAAAGATGCTCCACGAACCCCTCTCCAAGAACTTCTCAATTGCCGGAAACGGCTGTTCGCGAGGAAAAAATGCCACTTTCGGAGATTATCATAAATTTCTTAGAAAGAGATTGGAAAAACCTGCTTTGCAAATTCCACTGCGTCGATTTTACTCTTCTGAGAATACGCTGCAATACAAAGGGATATTACCACTTTTGCACGGCTGCGGCGTGGGTAAGAAATAGGTGCGAGGCGACTGTTCCGCAGTGAGAGCTTCGCTCTTCTATCTAGTCATTGAGCCTTACCCAAGAGCGGTCAGCGTCGCCCGTGTGAGTGAAATCCGCTCAATGGGGGTGGGGCTGAATCCGCCGGAGCCGTACCTCACGTAGTCCTCACGGGTTTTCTGGGCATGTTGAGGGATAGTCAGGAGCTGCATATTCTCCTTGGTGTCGCGGCCGCCGGCCCACAGGGGAATCTTATGGTCCACGTGGTAACCGGGAGGACACTGTGTCAGACTATGCGAGCGCAGGAATTCCGCCCTTGCGCCTTGCGATCTCAGGATTCTGCCGTGCATGTCTCTCCTAACGTCGGGAGCGCATAGAATAGGACTCCGGGAGACAAGGCGTGGATTATGGCTACGGGACGTCCTTATGCAGGTGATAGGGGGGACCGATCTTCGTGCCCTGTAACCGCTGGTCGGGTGAGAGGCGTGATACGGACTCGTATGTCGCCCGATGCCGGTATGTGAGCTGGGGTGCGATGTGCCGGTATGTGAACTCGGGTGATACGTGTGCGTGCGACTCCCGGTGTGTGATCCGCTATGGCCGACATGTCCTCCCCCGGAACTCCTTCCGCCATGGCCTCCTCCTCCGCTTCCGCGGCTCCAAACAGCGGGAAGCGCAGTAAAGGTCCAGAGGCAAAGGATACACAGCGCAACACGCTTGATATTCCTCATGATTCATCCTCTTCATATCTGTAGAGATTATCGGCGTCATCCCGGAGATATACGCCTGCAATGGGCTCGGCGCCCGTAAGAGTGATCATACTTTCCCTGAGATTGAGGAGGTATTTGTCCACCAGGAGTTGCACTATTTCCGCGTACTTGCCGGCCTGCAATCTGCGCTCTTTGTCGGCTGGGCTTTGGGTCGCTCCAAGAGATTGCGTTAGCGCAGCGGGCGTCGGCGGCGGCTGTTTCGAATACCCCGGGTAAAACACCACGCTCGGCGCAAAATAACCGGAGGTTCCAAGCGCATCGTACCGCTCGGTAACCAGAGTATCCGCCCAATCTGTGAGCCGCTCCATATCTCGCTCCGCCCGTTGGTAAAAAGCTTCCGGCGAAAACATTTGTGTTGTGGCCAAAATAGCTAAGGCGTCACTCACCACCAGGTCCACAAAGGCGTTGCGCGTTTCTCGCAGTGCCGCTTCGGGCGTGGCGCCGCCGGGCTGCCCGTAAGTCGGCCTCGCAGATCCTTCTGTGACTTCAGGAGTAGCGTGTCGCTTCCCGCACGCATCTACGCAGCTCCGGTAGTAGCGTGAGGACTCGGATCCGCCGTCTATTCCCCGGCAGTTGTTCAGACACGATGCGTAGTCCGTGGCATAATCCGCCGCCGACGCCGCAGGGACGCCCAACAAGAGCAAAATGAGTCCACATACCAGGCTACGAAACATCTTTCTCTCCCCGATATGCAACGGCTCCAGGTTGTGTGAGCGCAATCGCCGAAGAATACATAAGACTGAATGGTAAATTATACATCGGTAGAGAGACAAGGGCGAGGATTTCTGAAGCAAAGCTCCAGTGGCGGTTGTTTTAAGTGACGGAACGCCGTTCACCGGCGTGTCGCAGGTGCGAAATACCTCACGGGGAATATCGGCTCTTGATCGAGGCTGCGACAGTCGGGGGCTCAGCGTTCACCTTCTCTCCACCGGAGATCAAGCGCTATACCCGCTGGAAGGGCCTACCTCGCACGGTGGCTGCGATCCGTCGTTCCGCATTGGACGCCGCCAAGGATCGAGCGGCCCTTTGTAATCTGCCGAAGACCGCTTTATACTTGAAGCAATACGGATCTTTTCTGCTGAACTCCCCGAGCGTGGAATAGGTGCGGATCGCGCATCCTCCGTGACACACGGACAAAAACTCGCAGTCGATACAATCCTCACAGCGCACGATTTCGATGGGTCGGCTCTCGAAGCGTTTGCGCACGGGACCGTCCAGGATGTCTTTCAGGGTCGCATCGGAGAAGACGTTCCCGAAGGAGAAGTCGGGGTAGCTCGTCACCCAGCAATCACATTGGGAGACATTCCCGGTCGGCCCTACGCAGAAGAAGCCGCGGCTGCAATCGGGTTGCATTCCACACAACAGGAGCGACGGGTCACCGGTCCGAAAGTACCCCAAAATACCGACAAAAGGTCCCATGCCTATGCCGTCTTCATATCCCTGTTCAAGCCAAAGATCCACGAGGTCGAGGGAGAAGCGGACGTATGCGTCGGCATCCAAAGGGAGCTTTTTTTCCGCCCCTGGAGGCGGGAACGGTGAATTCACCTGGAATCCCTGTAACCCCACTACTTCGGTGTAAAAGGCGTAAAACTCGGCGGCCCCTCGTTTAAGGGAAGCCGCATTGGGGAGGGTGATGATGCCGACACTCACGCCGTCCTCGCGCGCTAAGCGGTATTTTTCCAGCCAGAGTTCGTTGTAGGCTTCCGGGCCTTTTCCCCCGGCCTTTCGGTAAAGATTCGGGTAATCGAGTGACGAACCCAGCTCATTGCGGAACATGTCCCTAAGAACGTCCCGCCATTTAGGACCATAGCCGATCAGGTTCGTTTGCAGCTCATTGTGCACATGAATTGAGCGCTTACCGGCCTCGGCGAGTATAAAGTCATTGGCCTTGAGGAACCATTCCGGCGAAAGGGTAAGAACTTCGCCTCCTTGCCAATAGATCGTGACCGAGGGGATGTTTTCGGCTTCCAGGTAATCAAGGAGCTTTAAGAAGAACACCCGGAAGTCGTCGTGGCTCATCACCGCCCCGGACCTTTTCTCGAAGCAGTAATCGCAATCCGCGTTACAACGAAGCGTAGGCAGGAAAATCACGGATATGGAATTGCGGCTCAAGGGTTCACCTTTTGGTCGAACTGTTGTTGAACGGCTTGGATTTCAGCGGCGGTCTCTTCGAGCAGCGCAAAGATGCTCTTCACACCGTCACAATTATATGTGGGATCGGGAAGTTTAAAGTACCCGCGGCACGGACTCACGTATCGGCATGGTATGCATTCATCGAATTCATCGGGCGTAGCCGACTGCGGATCCTGAATGAATCTGCGCATCTCTTCGGTGAAGGGTAGCTGGGGGAGCAGCCCCGACCGCCGTGTTTCACCGGAGTCATCGACATACTGGTAGAAGGCGGGGTCCTCCTCCTGAATGAGCCACAAGGACACAGGGTCCGCGCGTAAGAATCCCACAAGAGTGCTGTGGAAATACTCGATGGGCTGATTGAGCGTGGATTGAAACAGATAGTATCGAGCCAGTTCCGTGAGTTCTTCGATGAGACGCGGCTCGGGCGGTGTAAGCTCGATTTTTACAGGTAGGTTCAGGGAGGCGGCAAGCCGAACCACTTTGCTGAAACCGAGTTGCGCACGGGCCGTCACACGAATAGGAAAACTACGCACGAGTTCCGTGAGCTTATAGAGTTCCGGAAAGTCCTTGGAATCCTCAACTACAATGTCCAGGGGAATAGGGGGCGCGTCCTGGATTGTCTCAAAAGCCCCCAGCACGGTGATGGGAAGGCTTAGCCCGAGCGCATTGTCCGGAATGTCCCCACTGAACAGCGCAACAATATCCTCCGGCCGGACGATGCGTATGACCAGCTCGTCATTGGGATAGCGGTTGAGGAGATGAACCGGCACAGTGTAGATCATTGACACTCCATAGGAATCGTTCACCGGGCTGAAACGGTCGTGCGCCCGGTGAACGGTCATTGTTACACGTCTTGTGCGAAAGCGGAGTTGCGAAGGAGTTTGGTATGGCTAGTTTCCGCCTTTGCCTCCCTTACCTCCTTTGCCGCCACCTTTTCCACTCCCTCCTCCTGAGTTATGCCATCCACCGCCGTTTTTCCATCCGCCGCCTCCTGAGTTAAACCATATACCGCCGTTCTTCCATCCGCCGCCATTATGCCATCCACCGCCGTTCTTCCATCCGCCGCCATTATGCCAGCCTCCGGCATTGTGCCACCCGCCATTGTGCCATCCGCCATTGTGCCATCCGCCATTGGACCACCCGTTTTTCCAACCACCACCGTTGAACCAGTTCTTGGTGTAGTCGGAAGGGCCAACCCAGCTCATGGCGGAGGCTTCGTACGCAGCAGAGCCCATGACTGCCGCCGCGAGCGCAATCTTTGACCACTTGCCCATCCCTTCGAGAAATTCGCGTCTAGTTTCCACCGCTTCATCCGGCGATTCAGTCAAATGCTCTACTATTTCCTCGTTGATTTTATTATCGCTCATAGGTCGATCTCCCTTGATGTTTTAAACATTTGGCGCCGGCGGCATTCGGAAAATATGAGCCGTCGGCGCGGGAATTAGATCACTATCGGGAATACCCCACTGGAGTTACTCCCAATCCATATCGTCATCTTCGGGGTTTTCGGCTTTCGAGCCGCCTTGCACTATGTCGATGAGTTCTTTGGCTTTCTTGTCAACGATCTTCTCTTTGTTGCTTTCGCGCTTGGCTACTCTAGTTTTTGCTTCGTCGAGATCCTTTTGAATCCTCTCGATGTACTGCTTCAGACCCTGTTGGCGTAGCTCGAACAACTGACCGACAACCAGCTTAAGGTTCGCATCGTTAATGGGTTTGTTCAGAAGGATGAGTTCCGCTTCGATCTGTTTCGTTTTCTCTTGGAGATACAGCTTTTCTTGGGCGTCGTCATCAAATTCCACGAGAGCGACTTCTTCTTGGATGCGCTCGAGGAACTCCAGGAGTTGGCTGTTCACGTTCAAATCGCATTTGAGAAGAATGGGGCGGACCTTATCCGGCAGTTCCGGTGAGATTTGCGCGACAAACGCCACCATGTCCGCTATTTGCTCAGCAGGAAATTGAGGCGAACAAGCCGCGTACTGTTCCGGCGCATCAATCGGCGCTTTGGTGGCCGCAGGGTCGGGAGCCGCAGGCTGCGTTCCCGGAGTTGCAGCCTGTGAAGGTCCCGTGTTTTGCACCCCGGGGGCTGCGGTGGTATTCGGCTGGGTAACCGTATTCGCCGGTTGCGACTTTGTTACGGTGGGGGCGTTTGTCGCCGCCGACGAAACCGCTTTGTCGGTTTGAGACGCCGCAAAAAGCGATAAGGGGAGCGCTACGATAATTGCGAGCGCCAAGGTTGTCACCATTGTTAATTTTCTACAGTGTACCATTGTTGCCTCCTTGTGTAGGGCCTGACTTGTGTTTACCGGAAAAATTGTCGTCCCGGTTCTTGATTACTACGTTGCACATCAGGAATATGTCGCTGCGGTTGCGCTCGCTGCGTATCGAACTTGGGCGTCCTGTCGGCGCCCGTGGAATGCTCCCGGCTTGGGGAGGATTGCTGAGTGGAGCTTCCACGATCCGGATGAGAGGGTTTTGTAAAATCCGGCTTCGAGGGTTTGTCGCTGTGGTCGGGCTTCGAAGGCCTAGTGAAGTCCGGTCTTCCCGGTCTGTCGGGCTTGGTAAAATCCGGCTTCGAGGGTTTGTCGCTGTGGTCGGGCTTCGAGGGCCTAGTGAAGTCCGGTCTTCCCGGTCTGTCGGGCTTGGTAAAGTCCGGCTTCGAGGGCTTGTCCCCATGGTCAGGTTTTTTGGAAGGCTCCTGAGACTGCACGCACCGGCCGTTCACGCAACGGCGATTCGGTCCGCAATCGGAATCGGAGTCGCAGCCCTTGCTCTTGGGCCGTTGCCGGCATTCACAGCTTTGTCTATCCAATACGAACCCGTCGGGGCATTGTTTGTTGCACGAGGGTTTGCCCTCGCATACGCAGCGTTCCACATTGAGACGCGTCCCAGGGGGACATGTGCGCTTACAGCGCGTCTCGCATTCACACGTCTTGCGGTTGAGGTACTGATGCGGAGGGCACTGCTTATTGCACGTGGATTCACACCTACACGTTTGCTGATTGAGTGTCTGCCCGGGAGGACACTTGCGGTCGCAGCGACTTTGACACTCGCATGTGGTGGGATTCAGCCATTGGCCCTGCGGACATCGCTTGTCACACTTGCGTTCGCATTCGCATGTCTTGGGATTAAGCCACTGTCCGGGAGGACAGACCTTGTGACATCTGCGCTCGCACTCACATGTCCTCGGGTTCAGCCAATGGCCGGGAGGACACATCTTGCGGCATGTGGTTTCGCACCGGCAGGTGTCTCGATTGAGCCATTCACCCGGCGGGCATCGCTTTGGAACGCAACGACCGTCCTCGCACCGTTCGCACCTGCGGCATTCGCGATCCGAGCGACAACGGTACCCGCATGAGCACGTGACCGGGTCGAAATGTCTCCACGAAGGGCATCGCACGCATCTACCGTGGCGATATTCATGGTTCGGCGGACAGGGACACGTTGACGGGGGGATAATCTCGTCTTCGTAGTACGGCGGCGGCTCCGTGATCTGTCGGCTCGGTCCGGAATCGCAATTGGGCACGTCTTCGGGGAGTGTGCCCGGTATGGTGGTCTTCTTGATGAGATCTCTGAGCAACTGAGTGGAAGCGCCCATGACGGGCGACGGCTCTCGTCCCTGCTCGACGTCCACCTTTTGGCATGAGCGCACGATGCGCTCTTCTTTGAACTGATCGGAGATGTTCCGCACTCGCACCGCGCCCCAGATCCCGTACACGGTGACCTTGCGGTCGTTCACCACCTCGATGACGAAGTCCGACGGCCGGTCGGCTTGGATTACGTCTATAACCGCGGTGGGCGTGGTCAATGTGAAGGAAGAGGGTTGCGGCGTGCGTGGTAGGGACTTGATGAACCGCACCATGCCCTCATTTACTTCACCCACTACGGTCTGAGCGCTACCCGGCTGATCCGCCCGCACATACACCAGAGCGGATTTCTGCGCAAGGGATGCGTCCGATGGACTGGCGGCCCCGCCGGATTGGCCGTCCGGGGAATCATGCCACCACGCCTTGCTGTTTCCTGATGTGGTGAGGAGTTCATCCAGACCCAGTGGGTAATTTTCCTGGACCGGAGAAGGGCCTTCTCCAGGGCGCTCCACCTCGGCGGACCCTTGAATGGCTTTCACCACGCCGAAGGTTGGGGGAGAATCTTGGTTGTTCGAATCGCGCCCCTGGGCCGCTCCATCTAGGAAGGCAAAATTCACTAGGATGAACGCACTCAAAAGGGCAAACACGACCCTGCTCATTGAATTCCGCGGCATAAGTTCACTCCAATCGTCTTGAAAGGCGAAGTGGACACTGGAACCGCTCGGGAGCCGTTGCGACATCGCAAATACCCAAAGCGGCTTCGCAAAGGATCACATTTCTATAGAAACCGTGGCCGTTCACGGGGGTTCACTTCACGCTTGGATTCACCCATGTGGACGGCCTCCAGGACAAAAGGGCATGCGAACGCCTTGAGGTTCCGACTGTCTCACCAGCCCACTCGGAATGCGAGCGTAGACCTTCGGGCGAACGCGCGTGCGTTTGTGATCCGACCGAGTCGGACTAATGCCGATGCGCTTTCAAATGAGTAACATCGGTGAAATTTTGTTTGTAAAGTCGGTCTTCTTAACTTCTTTCTAAGCACATTTACTATTCGCCCAAACTCCCATTTATTTTTGAGAAATGGGGGTGTGGGCAATTTTAAAAGTTCTTGGAGAGGGGTTTGGGGAGGACCTTCTTTCAAGAAGGTTCTTCCCAATATTACTTCTTTGTGTGCGTATTGGTATAAGCACACCGACAGAGCGGCCTGGTTTTCATTCGCAAATACGATCCGGTAATCCCGCTAGAGAAATCCACAATGGATTGTGCGTTATAGTAAAAGTAATTCGTGGCTGTTGGGCCGTTGTCGCTCACGCCCGAAGATCCCTCAATCTGCGTGCGCATTATTCGTCATCGTCAATATATGAAGTGTAAGAATGAATTCAATAAACCCATCAAATTAGGGGTGACGTAATTCGTGGCTGTTACTTACATGCTACGAGCTTGGTCCTAAGCTGTCAAGCTATCAACACGTTAGAGTTGAGCTTCAATATTGCTCAGCCTTGAGAGCCGGCGTTCCTCAAGCCATATTACTTCGCTCATGAATAGATGAGACTGATGCGGTGTTTTTTTGTGAAGCAGGTTGTTTCAAGCTATTTCTAAGAAAGTTGTGATATTCGCCGAAAGCGGCCGTTTCTCCTTGAGAAAAGCCGGTTTCGGCTATTGCAAAAGTTCATGGCGAGGGGTTTGGGGAGGACCTTCTTTCAAGAAGGTCCTCCCCAATATTACTTTTGCTGCGGCCGTTCGCCATTCGAAACCACGGGCGCCACGGCCGAAGGGAGTTCGCTGATGCTGCGCAGGACTCGACGAGGTCTGAGGAGGGCCAATTCTTCCGGGGAAAACACGGGGCCGGCTACTGCGAAAGCGTCTATACCGGCGTTTTTTGCGGCCACCACGTCAACCGGGGAATCGCCCACATAGACGATCTCGTTTTCGGTGACGCTCACCGTTTCCATGAACTTGTGGAACATGTCCGCTGCGGGTTTGGCTTTATACCCGTCTTCGGCGCCGAGAATGAGTGACATGGGCGTGGAAATATCAAGATTCCGGGCGATGCTGCGGGCGAACACGCCTTTCTTGTTCGTGATAATTCCTTGGATGACGCTGCCGTCCAGGTCGTGCACCACCTCGTGCGCCCCCGGCATGATAAGCGTCTGTTCGAGGAAAATCTTCGAGTAATACTCTCGGAAGATGCGCACGCCCTGTTCCGCTTCATCCGGCTGCAAATAGCCCTTTACGAAGTCTAAAAGCGAAAGGGATGTCTTGCGAGCGACTTCCTCTTTCGTCATCTCGGGATACCCTAGTGTGCGGAACATGTGATTGAACGACGCCCAGATCGTGGAAAGCGAGTCCACCAACGTGCCGTCCAGGTCGTAGGTCACGGCCTTAATCTCGCGGCTCAACTGGTTCGGGACGTCCTGAAATCCGTCAATTCCGATGGCGGGTATGCCTTGGCGGGCGCAGTAAATGAAGAGGTCTTTCAGGCCCAGCACGAGATCGGCTTTGCTCGCAGCGTGCCTGTCGGATTCGCCGTCGCCTATGAGAATAATCGTGTCGTAGTCGGCCCTGAATTCGTCGAGCACCCGCAGCTTACACGTGCCGCACACGCCGCATTCCGGGTTCGCATGAGGGTTATTGATGGTCACGCCGTTTGTGGTGAAGCCGAGATTGTTGGCGTAGATGTCCAGACCGTCAATATCGTGATTGCGAAACAATGCTGCGATAGTAGCGTCGAATCCGTCGGAGACGACCTTCACGTCGATGGAGTTCTTCTTGGCCCAATCGAGAAAAGCAGGGAAGTGCGGGTCAAGTTCGGCGTGTTCGAGGACAAACTTGTCGAGTAAGTCGGCATCTAGGCGCAGGAGAGGCTGGACCGCCTCGTAGACCCCTTTGGAGCCGATGTCCCCACGCAGGTACTGTTTGACCACGAAGCGCCACTCAGGGGCTGTGAGATGGGTCCTCACGAGCCTGTTGACGGTGTCCTTCTTGGAGATGGTGCCGTCAAAATCACACAGCACGAGGATCCTTGCGGGCTCGTGGCGGGAAGAGCCGTTCGGCGCTTCGATGGAGGCTACAGGTGTCAAGATACGGCGAGAACCTCGTATTCACGAATCCCATTGGGAGTCTTCACTTCCACCACGTCGTCCACTTCTCTGCCGAGCAGGGCTTTTCCCAGCGGTGAATCCAGCGAAATGATGCCTTGGCTGATGTCCGCCTCGTCCTGACCTAGTATGCGATATGTCTTCTGTTGGTTGCTGTCCACGTCTTCTATAGTGACGGAAGAGCCGAAGATTACCTTGTCCATCTGCGGCCGATTGTCGATGTCGATGACTTCGCTTGCGGCCAGACGCTCTTGGAGGTCCCGCAGCCGTGAGTCGATGAGGGCTTGTTTCTCTTTGGCGTACGTGTATTCGGCGTTTTCCGATAAATCCCCATGGCCCAAGGCGATTTCTATCTCTTTGGTAACTGCTGGTCGTTCAATGCGCATCAGTCTGTCGATATTTTCTTTGAGTTTCTTCTGACCTGCGGCGGAAATGGGTCGTCGCGCCAAGCTCATGGTATCATCCTGTCATACTGAATTGGGGGGCCGGCAATGTCTGATACCAATGCGTAATCAAAGAAGTAATATTGGGGAGAACTTTCTTGAAAGAAGTTTCTCCCCAAACCCCTCTCCAAGAACTTTCGCAATTGCCGGAAGCGGCTCTTCTCCAGGAGAAAATGCCACTTCCGGTAATTATCATAAATTTCTTAAAAAGAGATTGGAAAAACCTGCTTTGCAAAAAAGCTCCGCCCATCTTACTTTTTTTAAAGCACATCGGTCTGAGGCCCAAATCGGAAACGCAGGGCGATACCCTGCGCTTTCTAAAATGTAACAAACTATACTATGGCGGTCAAGAGAGCGTCCGTGTCTCAGCTTGCCGACTCGGGAATTTCCTGCCCGGTTTTGGCGATTCCATACCCTCCCAGCGCTTGGATTCGTTCCTTATAGCGGCGGCTGCGAAGGACCTCAAGGAGCGCCTTGATCTTTTCATCTTCGAGGTATTCTTCCGGAATTACAAGATCATACTCCTCGACTGCGAGCGGGACGAAATCCATACCCAAGGCATAGGCCGCAGCGGGAACCCCCATACCGACATCCGCCACCCCGGATAGTACGGCCACCGCCACCGAGGTATGGGTATACTCTTCCATGTCGTACCCAATGATGGAATCGGGATCAATCCCTTCTTTCTCCAGGTAATAGTCCAGTAATACCCGAGTGCCGGCGCCGGCCTGCCTATTGATGAAGCGTACATCCGGTCGGGCAAGATCCTCAAATGATTTGATGTTTACGGGATTGCCCTTGGGTACAATGAACCCTTGTTCTCGCATGACGCCGTTCACCACACGAACCGGTATATCCGGGATATAACGCCGTATGTACGACCAGTTGTACTCGCCGGTCGCCGCGTCCAAAAGATGAGACGCCGCAAAGTGGGCGGTCTTGTTCTTCAAGGCAAGCAGCCCGCCTAAGCTTCCCACATGACTGGTGGAGAGATACACGTCGTGCTCGATGAGTTCATCCGCCAAGACATCCAAGGTGAGATCGTGACTGCCGATCATCACCAACGTGCGGTGGATCTCGTCGAGTTTGCGCAGTAGCTCGACGCGAACGTGTGACCCTTGGTCGATTCCTTCACTTGCCGCCGGGATGCGTAGAATGCCGTCCGCCTTGGTCAAGGTCGTTATGGAGCCCGCACCTCGGGGGAGGGGAGCCGCAATGACTCGGCCGGCCACGTTCCCGAGCTTCACACGGAAGAATTCCTCCTGACCCAGTTTTGACGGGATCTTGCGAGCGCTCACGGCTTCCAGTGTAGGCCGCGCCGATTCCGGTAGACGCAACATGGTTTCAATTATGGGCTTTGCGAACACCTCGAAGGAAATAACTGCGGATACGGGATAACCGGGATTGCCGATGACGGGCTTGTTCTCTACAATCCCCAAAATGGTGGGTTTCCCCGGCATCATGGCGACGCCGTGCACCAAGACCTCACCCAGGTCTCGTATGAGGGCAGCCGTGTAATCCTCACTGCCTGCGGAAGACCCCGCGTTGATGACCACCATATCCGAGTCGGATCGCACGGCATCGAGCAGCGCCGCTTTCAGGGCGTCGTAATCATCGGGGACGATGGGACGGCGATCCGCAACACCGCCTAGTTGCTCGATAATGCCCGCAAGGATGACCGTGTTGTATTCGGGTACAAGACCTTGTTTCGCAGCGGCTGCATCGAGCTTGTCCGCGGGGGCGAGTTCCGAACCCGTGGGGATGAGGCTGATGTGCGGTTTCCGCACAACGGACACTTCATGAGCGCCGGCGGCTATGAGCGCCCCCAGCTCGTACGCCGAAATGGTGTGTCGCCCAGGCAAAACCATCTCCGAGGCGACGAAATCCTCGCCCACGCGCCTAACGTTCTTCCAGGGGGTGACAGCGCTCTCAATCTCGAAGATCTCGTCATCGAGGAAGTTAACATTCTCGATCATGATGACCGCATTCGTATGAGCGGGAATGGGTCTGCCCGTATTGACGGGGTAGGCGTGCTCGAACAGCCTCAATTGGAGAGGATTGTGCGGGCCTGCGCCGAAGGTGGCGTCCGCCTGAACCGCAAAGCCGTCCATAGCCGCAGTGTGGAAGCTGGGTGAGCTGATTCGAGCGTACACCGGTTTGGCGGTGACCCTCCCTAACGCCTCTGATGCGGGGATTTTCTCAGGTCCCGGAAAGGTGTTCCTGTCGAGCCGGCCCAAGAAGAGATTCAGGGCGTCTTCCGGGGATTTCATGTCCAAGTAGATGTTTCTTCTCACGTTCATCCTCAAACCAATTGGAAAATAAATGCACGAGGATCGTATCCCCTTTGTAAAGGCCCTCACAATCCGCCTCAATGCGAACGAAACCGTGCGAGCGAACCATCGCGGAAATCACCCCCGACTTACCGGGCGACGGATGAGCCGTGACGTCCTTGCCGTTGCGTTCCAGCCGTATTCGCACGAAGTCGGTGCGGCCTTCCCGTGAAGGGATGTTCTTGGTCAAGCGGGCCGCTACGGTGGGGCGCAGGAAAGGGCTGCTCGTGTCTTCACCGCTGAGACGGCGTAATAAGGGAGAGACGAATTGCTCGAAGCATATCATTGCGGACACGGGATGCCCCGGGAGGCCGATAATTGCCTTAAACCCGACTTTGCCGATGATGAGAGGCTTGCCGGGTGATACGGTTACGCCGTGGACGAGCACTGAGCCGCCCTCGATGGACTCGATTGCGTCAATGACGTAGTCCCGAGCGCCCATAGAGCTACCGCCTGAGATGACCACCACGTCGGCCTGGGCCAACCCTTGCGTAAGCATTGTCTCCACGGATTCCCGTGTATCTTGAGCTATCCCCACCCAAAGCCCCGCGGCGTACGCCTCTTCGATAAGAGCGCTCACGGAATAGCGGTTAATGTCCCGCACGCATCCGGGTTGAGCCTCGGCGTCAATGGCCGTAATTTCGTCACCGCTGCTGATGACGGCGACCACGGGCTGCTTGTATACCGGCACGGACGCAAGGCCGAGCGCCGCAAGTAGACCGAGGTCCATGGGCCGTAGCCGTTGGCCCGCTCGAATCAGCTCGGTTCCTGCGACGAAATCTTCTCCTCTACGGACCACGTTCTCGAAAGGCGCGGCAGCCTTCAGCAGCTCTATGGTTTGCGCATCCAGCTCCTGGGAGTGCTCGATCATGACCACTGCGTCGGCGTTTGTCGGGAGCGCTCCGCCGGTCCAGACCCGCGCTGTTTCACCCTTACCAAGCGTGATGGGGCTGATCTCGCCCATGTGGACCTCGCCCACCAACGTGAACAGCGCCGGCGAGGATTCCCCTGCGCCGAATGTGTCCCGGCCGCGCACCGCAAAGCCGTCCATGGTGGAGCGATCAAAGGGCGGCAGGTCCTCGACTGCGCTGATTGTCTCTGCAATGGTTCGGTGAAGTGAACGGTCTATGTCCACCACTTCTTGTTCAAGAGGGGGAAACACCGTGAGCCGCTGAAGCGTCTCGTCAACTGATAGCGCTTTGAGAAAAGACTTCATGCTGTATCGGCAATCCTTCACCGGACCTTCCAGCGTCGTAAACACTCGGCGACCTACTTTCCGGTGATCGGTTGTGTTCCTTGTGTGTTGTAGTTGCTGTGCGGCTAAGTATAGCAACCCGTGGGGCTTATGTCAAAATTGACTAACCCCCAGGCGGTGTCTTACCGATCAATGCCTGACGGCGGAGTCTGCATCACTGGCGGCTACTCCCTTGGGCGCCGGCTAAAAGCTGTGGGTAGGTATGCTGAATCGGTTTACGTATATGAACTTGGTTGACGAATGTACCGTCGGTCACCACGGGGCTGGGCCAATACGGAAAGCGAATAGCGCTGCGTGGCTCCAGTAGGGATTTTGTTTTTTTGGCTTGACAAGATAATACTTTAGTATACTATAAAAAGTAGAGCCAAGGCAACCTTTAATTCAGACAAAATATACGTTCGTATTTCTGAAGAGGTTCAGTAAGCGAAAGGCGGTTCTCCGCCCGCTATCTAATTACACTATGACTAATGTGTTGAAGGGGTTGGCCATCGGATTCCTGCGCATCCGAAAAGGGGGCGGGTTCCTCACTCACCCTCTCTAATACTAAAGTGCTTTCCAACGAGTAACATTGGTGAAGACTCTTTTTGGGAAGGTAGGTTTTTTCGGCGTCTATCTGAGAATGTTTAATTTGCCGAAAGCGGCTTTTTCTCCTTGAAAAAAGCCGGTTTCGGCCATTTAAAAGTTCGTGGAGTGGGGTTCGGGGAGAAGCCTTCTTTCAAGAAGGTTCTCCCCGAGATTACTTCTTTGGCTGCGCATTCGTATGAGGGGGTTCATCTTGGCGACCATTAAGCCGGCTTACGGCCCTACGGAGCGGCCGGCGCCCACCCTCTTCAAGTATGAGGCCTGGGACGCCCGTCGTTGAAGATAGGTCGCTTGAAACGTGGAGTCTTGAGCTAGTCGTTGGGATTCCCGCACAAGTGAGGTAAGACGTCTATTGAGGGCGGCAAGCTCTCGGGCGCAGTTCACGGCGTCCGTCTGGGGAACGGAGTTTACATTCCCTTGAGGATCTCTGAAGGTGCCGGTTTGAGTTGCAGATTTTATGCAACGTTGGGCCACCACTATTTGCGCCTGAATCTGCGCTTGCTGAATCCGGAGAATATTGGCGCGGATCGAAACGCTGCTCGGCCTCCCGGATGAAGGCGCAGCCTGCCTCGCCGTGGCGATCTGAGCCTGGGCGGGAGCCTCCCACAGCAACGGGGCGCTCAAGACCAGCGCAAGCATCGGGAACAAAACGCTTCGGGTAAGCCTCACGCACCTTACGAGAATATATGAAGAATAGCTTTTCATAGATTACGAACCTTGTGCTGTTGAAATACGGCCGCCGTCGGTTACAAACCGCTTATGCTACCTGATTATGCCCATACGGCGTTCCAGCACGGCCCTGTTTATCATGTACCCGATCACGGAGATGATGTAATCACCTTGGGCCAAGGAAAGCTGCCTTTGAGCGTCAAGCACCTCGATGTACGTGGCGACCTGCTCTTTGTAGCGCTCCTGGTTAATACGGAAGTTTTCTTGCCTAAATTCCACGGCCTTCTTCGTGTTCTGAATATCCTGCTCGGAACGTCGCATGTCAATGAAGGCGGTCTTTACTTCCTGCATGACCTGCTCCACCAGTTGCTCCCGTGCGACAAAGGCGCGGGCCTGCGTAGCGGTGCGCTCTTTCACGGTCTCACGGCGGCGGAACATATCGAAGGTCCACGCAAGAACACCCTGAACCCGCCAATCATTCGCTGCTTCCGGGTCAGCCACGTTAAAGTCGTCGTTGGTGCGTGAGCCCTGCACTTGCAAGTTCACGTTGGGCAGCAAATCCGCCTTCGAGGACTTTACCAGAGCCAGCGCTTGATCCACCGAGATGTTCGCTTGGCGTATCTCCAAGCGGTTCTGCGCCGTCACGGAATAAATCTCAGGGAGTCTATAGGCATTCGCCCTGTAATTGAAGTCTTGCACGATCTCGATGGGCGTCTCTTGGGGATATCGCAAATAATAGTTCAACAAGGCCTTGTATCGTTCGATGTCCGCGGCCGCCTGGGTCTGCTGAATATATGACTGAGCTAACTGCCCTTCCGTGGAAAGCACATCCACCTTCGGCACGACACCGGCCTTGAAGAACTCCACGGTCTGGTTACGGAGCGCCTGCAAGGCTCGGATGGATTGGTTGGCCACGTCCAGCAGTTTCTCGGCCTGCATGAGCTGGTAATACGTCTGGTACACGTCCAGGACAAGATCCTGGCGATCCACACCCATTTGAATGGCTTGGTAGTCCACCCCCAACCTGGCGTACTTGTAATCATTGAGGAGCCTGCCCCCCGTAAACAGGGGTTGGGTCGCCGTAGCCGTAAGCGTCACGCTTGTGAAAGGATCAATCCTACGCCGAGCACCTATTGAGGTCGATAATACTGAATTGTCACTAGGAACTAAAACAGCTCCTCGCGCATTCGCTCCTGCTGCCAAAGCGCTGACGATACCCTGCTGAGCGTACCGGAACTTCGTCGCCGTATATTGCAAGTCAATGGTGGGGAAGAAGTCGGAGTAGCTTTCTCGGCGCTGATGCTCTTTCTCCGACAGCGCAAGCCTCGAGTCCGCCAGCCGCAGGTTCCGTGCGGTGGCTATGGAGACGGCCTGGGGGAGCGTCAGCTTATTGGGTTGGTTCGCCGCCTTGGCCCTCTTATCCGCGCGAGCGCCGGCCCACACAGGGGAAGCGATCAGCACAACCGCCGACAACATCGCTGCAAGGGCGAGCAAACCTTTGTGTGGGTTATAGGACTCCATATACCCTAGTCCTCCTCAATTGCACATAAAGCGGCTCACGTTCATCATCAGCGGCTGATGGAGCGTTTGGGCTCCCTTCAACCGTTTGCCGTGTCGAGCGTCAATTCCACGGCGAGCCGCATTCAAACGCCCCGGTGATGAATACCGGCGCGGCCCCGGATCACACCATGAGCTTGGCGAATACCTTGGCGTCTCCAATGAGATTGTCGATCAGGATACGTTCATTGGGAGCATGCGCCATGCCGGTGATTCGCTGCCACACTGCGGCGCTGAGATCATGCCGCCGAAAGAAGGTCGCTACGGTTTGGCCGCCTATGCCTTCGGGCTTGGCTTGCACGCCGTAGACCTCTTGAATAGCCTGGGTCAGGGCCACAACCACAGGAGCGTCGGGCTTGGTGGCGTTCGGAGATTCCGTTGAGAGATAGACTTCCACGATGGTGTTCAGGCCCAGTTGGGCGTCCACGTGCGCGGCCACCCTGCGCATTTCGCTCACCACATTCGCGACGGCTATATCGGGCAAGACACGGCAATCGTAGTAGAACACGTCTTCACCGGGGATTGTGTTCACATTCGGCACATTCGGGTCTTTACGGGTGGGCTCGAAGGTGCTGACGGGCGGATTAAAAAACTCGACCGTCTGATTGAATTTCTCGTGGAGCGCCTTGTCCAGCGCAATGATGAGATGGGCGCAGCCACGCAGCGAGTTGCGTCCGACATCGGGCCTGCTGCCGTGGGCTTGTCTGCCCTTCACGGTGAAGCGCATGTGGAGCAGGTGTTTTTCCGCTATTTCAATGGCGTCGCCTTCGGAATTGCCGGCGTCGGGCACGATGATGAGATCCTCGGGCTTGAACAGATCGGCCCTCGCTTTGAGGACATGGGCCAATCCATAGAGGCTGCCGGACTCCTCATCCGAGACAACGGCCAGCCCCACGTTCATGCCGAAGCCGCAGGTCTCTTTCACGGCCTTTGCCGCGAATATGCTCGAGGCGATGGCCTGTCCGTTGTCTTCTACCCCGCGGCCGTAGAGATAACCGTCCTCCACGTAAGGCTGAAAGGGGTCTTTGGTCCACAGGCTTATTTCACCGGGGGGCACCACATCAGTATGGGAGAGTATCCACAGCGTGCGAGAGGTGTCCTTACCGTTGAAGATAGCTAATAGATTGGGCCGAATACCTTCGGGGACGCGATCATCCGGACACGGCACATCCAGGAGAACGTCGGGCTCCATCCGAGATATAAAATCTTTTATAACCAGATACTTCGCCATTTCCCCCGTGCCGTTGTTCTCCGGACCCAGGGCGGGTATGGCGCAGATGCGCGCGAGAAAATCTACACATTCTTCACGTAATTCATTAATTTTGTTTTCGGCTTGTTGAAATCTCACGCGTAACTCCGCATAACCAAAACATATTCCGGCAGGCGTAGACACAGTCCGACGCTCGCATGGTACGAAAAATAGCGGGACATGTCAAGGAGAAAGCGGGCAAGCGTAAACTCTGTTCCTGAAGTTCCACGGGTCACTTTGACCCTCTCCGGCTCACTCGATCCGCTTGGGTCGCTTCGACCCGGCGGATGTAAACTTGGTGGAAACGCCCAATGATTCAAGAACTTGCATGGCGTCCGATTGTCAGTATGTTCAGACCCCAAAGTACGCAGGGCAGCTACACCGAATTTACAAGCGGACAACCCGCTGATCCTTCAACTCCATTCAACATAAGGAGGAATTGCACATGAACGGTGGTCTCATCCCCTGGAAACGAAAAGATTGGCCCGATCTACGACGTGAGTTTGACGACGCCTTCACCAAAATCTTTGGAGAAGAAGCGTCCAAAATGATGATGATGAAGGGATTCAGCCCTCTCATGGACGTGATTGAAACGGACACGGACGTTGTGGTGAAGGCCGAGGTCCCCGGCCTTGAAGCTAAGGACCTGGACATCACCTTGAGAGGAAAGGTCTTGACCATCAAGGGCGAAAAGAAAGAGGAGCGAGAAGAGAAGGAGGAAAGCCGTCACGTAAGTGAGCGTTTATTCGGCTCGTTTTCTCGTTCATTCACTCTCGCCGTTGAGGTTCGTGAAGACGACGTGAAATCCACGTTCAAGAACGGGGTCTTGACTCTAACGCTCCCAAAGGCCGAGCATGAGCAGAAAAAGTCCGTCAAGATCAACGTGGAGTAGGCGTTTCTCGGACCCAGGCTCTTTTTCACTCGATGTGCTTTCAAAAAAAGAAGATCGACGGAGCTTTTGTTGCAAAGTAGGTCTTCTAAATTCGTTCTAAGCACATTTATATTTGCCGAAAGCGGCATTTTCTCCCTAAGAAAAGCCGGTTTCGGCAATTGCAAAGGTCTCGGAGAGGGGTTTGGGGAGGATCTTCTTTCAAGAAGCTCCTCCCTAATAGTACTTCTTTGATCAAGCATTGATCTCGTGGAGCCGCGTACGCGCTCCAGCGCGTACGCCGACTGGGTATCGGCGCGCATATGTGGATATGGAGCCTTTTCAGGACCAAAAGTGCTCCATTATGGAGCACAACTTACACATAGGTCATCTCGTTTCCAGCAATGTATATTTCAGTTTGAGGGGCTTTTCGCGTTATTGCTTTACAACGCCTTTTTACCTTAATATACTGGTAATAAGACGCTTATGCATCTACCCGGACACATCATTTATCGCAAACATTCACTCGGGGATCGCTTCGACACGTGCGCCCTCTTAGGGAGAGTTGTCCAACAGAGAAGTCTCCCCATTCAGGCGCCGTATGATTGCCACAAAAGGAGTAATACCAAAGTGCTTTCCAACGAGTAACATTGGTGAAGACTCTTTTTGGGAAGGTAGGTTTTTTCGACGTCTATCTGATAATGTTTAATATGCCGAAAGCGGCCTTTTCTCCTTGAGAAAAGCCGGTTTCGGCCATTTAAAAGTTCTTGGAGAGGGGTTCGGGGAGAAGCCTTCCATCAAGAAGGTTCTCCCCGATATTACTTCTTTGTCTGCGCATTGGTATAAGTATGGTGATGAGCGCTTAGTCGTATTCTCTGATCTGCGGTCATCTGCGACATCTGTGGATCACTTCGCTTGTATTTGAGTCCCCGGGGTGCGCCTATACATTACGATTGTAAAAGATCCGTCTCATCGACCATAGCGGGGACTTTACCGCTGCGGCGACTCAGGATGCGGTCTTCACCCTTGCCCGCAGGGTACAAGTGAAACACGGCGATTTCGGGTGGGCAATTGACCCGCCAGGGCACAAAGGTGAGCCCAATCCCGCGATTGAGGTACATGGTGGAATCGCCCCTCTTGTACCACCCGTGGGTGTAGCGTGAAGCGACCGAAGCTATGCTCCAGCCGCGTTTATCTCCCGGTGTCGGCAGGATGATCTGTCCACCATGAACATGGCCGGACAGGGTAAGATCATAGCGTTCCACCGCTGCGTATGGAAAAGCGTTCGGCCGATGCGACAGGAAGATCCGGTAGTCGGTTCCTTTAGGGCCGGCATGCGCAAAGCGTGGAAAATTCGGGAAACTGGCCCCTGTGAGCCAATTCAACATGGGATCGTCGATACCACCCAGGAAGAAAGTGGCGTCGCCCTCCCGAAAAGTGAGCCACTCGTTTCTCAGCAATCGAAAACCGCCGCTGGTGATGCTTGCCGCCGAGCGCTCTTCACCCGCGTAGAAGTCATGGTTCCCCAGTATGGCGAAATTGCCCAGCCGTCTGGGTTTAAACTTCCGTAGAATGGGCACGGATTTTTCCACAGGAGTCAAAGCCGAATGGTAGATATCGCCCGTGAAGAACACCGCGTCACCGTCCAAGGAGTTGATACGCTGAGCCAGCTCCACGAACTGCTGCTCCCCCATGAACATACCGAAATGGAAATCGGTTATCTGGATGAATGTGACCGGGTCTTTGAGACCGATAAGTTTATGGCTGTAGATGTCGAATTCCTCAAGCGCCGGATCGTCGTATGCCTCGGCGACCCCCGCGACCGCGGCCCCGGCCGTCACCGCCATACCGGAAATCGCCGCAAACTGGAGAAATCGCCGACGCGAGGGTCTGTACGGCCCATCGTCGGAGGCTGCGGGGCCGACCCCGGTAGAGGAACGGTCCTCGCACGAACCCGTGGCCGAGTTGAGGCAACCCCGCTCATCCGCAGTTATGTTCCGGGATCCGCGGGCCAAGGAGACCCATATCGCCTTCAGCGCCTCAGGGGTCCGTAAGATCAACAGCAGCGCCCTCATCACAAGGAAAAAGAGCGACACCGCAAGCGCCCATCCCAAATACGTGAAGAACAGCACGGCGAGAGCCCTGCGCACGTGTTCAGCCGTGGTGAACATCTCAGGATCGAAGGTCAATCTCACGAAGAGAAAGTTCAACACGCCCAAAGCGGCCAAAATACTGTACGCAGACGTGCGGCTTATAGGCTGGTAGTGCTTGAAAACGAACCTCCGTACGGAGGTCACCACGAACCACTGAAGCAGTATGAAGATTGACGCGGCGCATGCTATGAACAGCGTGACTTTATTCATATAGTATCTATCCGACGCCCCGTGGTGGGGCGGTGAAACCTGAGATAAGGGTTCTTGGCCGTTGGGGATAATGGCCAAGAACCGCGCTTACTAAGTATAAGTGTGGGCGACGTTCGTAGCAAGGTTCGGGGCTCTCATGGGAGGCGCTGGCCAAAACCGCCCGTCAGGGCTATACTCTTGGATAAGGACCATGTCCGTCCGAAATTTAGCGGCCGACGACGCTGTCCCGGGAATCCATGTGAGCCTCAGCGTCCTCCACCGGTATCAACGGGAGTAGTTTGTTCACAGTCCGCAAGGACGTGGCGGCCCAGCATTTCATCAAGGGGATAAACTCAGGTCATGCACAAGATCGTTGATGAAACAAAGTGGGAAGACATTTGCGACAAATGCGGCAAGTGCTGCTACGAAAAGATCGACCTCGGGGGCGGTGTTATAAAATACACGGACGTGCCCTGCGAGCATCTGGACACGGAGACGAACTTGTGCAAGATTTACGCGAATCGAGGAGAAATCGAGCCCGATTGCATCACATTGACGCAGGATTTGGTTCGATCGCTCCATTGGTTGCCCGAACATTGCGCATACTTGCAGTATGTTAGACATCACGACACGCTTGCTCGGGTGAGGGCCATCGAAGAATCGAAACGCAAGAAACGCCGACTCAGAAGGAGACGATAGTGGCAGTTAAGACAATTAACGTAAACGAAGATATTCTCAGCGCAAACGACTTACTCGCCGAAAGCCTGAAAAACCGCTTCAAGAATGAGGGCGTCTATGTGGTGAATCTCATGTCCTCACCGGGAGCGGGCAAGACTTCTTTTATACTCCGGCTGATCGAGGCGCTTCAACATAAGATAAAGATAGGGGTTATCGAAGGCGATATAGCCTCCGACGTGGATGCTCAAAAGATCGGCAAAACCAATGTGGATGTGGTGCAAATCAACACCGCCGGCGCATGTCATCTTGACGCGAATATGATTAACTCGGCGGCCCAAAGCCTCGGGCTGTCCGGCAAGGGCCTAGTCATCATCGAAAACGTGGGCAATCTCGTGTGTCCCGCGGAGTTCAAATTGGGCGAAGACATCAAGGTGATGATTTTGTCTATCCCCGAAGGCCACGACAAACCTCTCAAGTACCCGTTGATGTTCACGGAAACGAACGCCCTCATTCTCAATAAGATGGATTTGCTTTCCTATACCGACTTCAACATGGATGAACTCACGAAGACCGTGAAAGCAATGAATCCCAACGTGGAAATCTTCCCTATTTCCGCTAAAACCGGCGAAGGTATAGACGTATTCGTAGCGTGGCTGGAGACCAAAATGGGAACCGTTCCCCAGGCTTGAGCATCTTCATCCTATGCGATATCCAACAAGACAAAGGAGCGACGTGATCTTCGAGGACACTTTAAGGAAGCCTCTCATGAGACTGATGAGTAAACTGATACCCTTTTTGCTCGTTGTGTTTTCCCTTGGCGTAGCTGTTGATTCAAGCGCCGCGGCGGAGCTGTCGAACGCCCAAATTTCCAAAGAAATAGCTCAAGAGCAAAACAGCGCTATCATAGAGGCTTTTCTCAAGGCCGAGCTTCGGGAAGTCAACGAGAATGTGACAAAGCCTCTGCTGCCTCAACACAAATCGCTCATTTTCTTCATAAAGCAGGTGGATAGAGGCCCGTTGAAAAGCCTTTTTTTCCTCGAAGAACAGGTAAAGAAGCTCAGGGACGCTCAAAAGAACATCAATCATCTCCCTTATTCCGTGGCCTTTTTCGGCGATGAGAAACGCAAGATCCTCGAACTGAAGCCCACCACCGAGAAAATCATCTCGTACGGGATACCGCTTATGAAGCGCGATTTCCACAAGATCCTCGTGGCGGCGAAGACCGTGGCGGATGAGAAGAGAAAACACCCTATCGAATTGATGTCCAGTCAGGCCTATCGTGACGCGGTATATCGTCATGCGGCGCCCACTGCAGAGGACTTGAGCAGAGAAATGGGCAAGCTTTCCGAGGGAGAGGAAATCAGCATGGCCCTGGGATGGGTCCTTGAAGACGTAACGGTCACAAGGGTGTGGCTGGCCGTAAACGACAACAAGCTGCCTGATCCCGATGACTACAAGGTGTTTCGCAAAAAACGGAGCGACTTCTTCCAGAAAAAGCTTCAAAGGATCTACGGCAAGTAAGGCGATTCGCTTCCGCCGGCAAAAAGCGCTATCAGGGGGAAGCTTCGCTCTCACACCGATGTCGAATCAACGAAGTAATATCAGGCAGAACCTTCTTGAAAGAAAGGATGAGTCCCAAACCCTTCTCCAAAAACGATCATGACGTATCGTCACACCGAAGTATGAAAGCATCTAAGAGTAGGGGAGGATGTAGGATTAACCCCCTGTTTTCCCTTTGTCGGGGGAACGTCCGGATACTGCCCGACAACCCGTAACTCGGAGCCGACGCTTACCCCCCAGACAAGGGGGCTGGGAGGTTTTTAACTCCCATACCGAAAAGCTTCCACGTGGTCATTGTACGTCGCATCCCGGACGCGAAACTTTCATGCGAACTTTTGCAATTGCCGAAACCGGCTTTTCTCAAGGAGAAAATGCCGCTTACGGCGATTATCACAAATTTCTTAGAAAGAGGTTGGAAAAACCTGCTTTGCAACAAAAGCTCAGCCGATCTTACTTTTGTGAAAGCACATCGGTATAAGCGTTAACCCTTGGGTGAGATATCGAGTCGCTTCAGAAGCCGCTCGACAATGGCGTCCATCCACTCGCCCATCATCTTTTCATTCAACTCTTTAATTACACGTTGGGCAACTGCGTCCGCCAGCTCATCATGGTCGAACGGTAGATCGGGATCGTCCGCGGCGTCGATGAATTCGTAGGGCACCGGCTCGAATTCAGGCTCGGAGTCTTCCTCCTCGATGTCTTCTTCATTCACCTCGACATGCTCGCCGCTTTCGTCGAGGGGTTCCATGTCCTCATCTGCGATGTCTTCGATTGTGGAGACGACTTCGGCTGCGGCAGTGGCCGCTATTTCGCGGGACTGGGAATTCATCGAAAGATTTGGGGTCTCCGGCGCGGCGGCGCCCGGAACCAACGACAGATTCTGGAAATCCGAGAGATCGTACCGGAAATCCCGGTTTATGTATTTAACCCTGCAATCGACTACATGGGAGCCGACCTTCCCATTGAGCGTATCGGGCAGGCGCAACATGGAATCCATTCCCACGTTGCTTTTGCATTGAAAATAGCTGTTGATCTTAGCGAGCAGGCCCTCCATCGCTTCGACATCTTCGACTGGAGTGGCCTCGTTGAGCAACCAGTAAAGGTGTAATCCCCACCCGGATTCCACGATGATGGAGGGCGGTAACGGAAAGCTCCTCACAGCCTTCGCAGCCTGAGGCTGACCGAAAAAGTACACATTCTTCCCGGAATACCCGTCCGGACCGAGATCCAGGCCCGCCCAAATCGCGGCCATATATTTCACATGGGATTTGTCGGGTTTCATGCTTTCGCGCGGACAAACCCCAAAGAATACCTGGCTGTCCGCCGGATATTCTTCCCTCGAGAGAATCTCCACATTCGGGAAATATCGTATCGAGGTCTTGTGATCATAATTTTTGACGATCTTCACCATGATGAAGCCTTCCCTGAACTTGAAGTAGTCCGAGAAGAGCGCTTCGAGAAAGTCTTTTCGTGTAAGGTGTCGCATAGCCTGCTCAGAGGTGAAGAAGGTTTTGTTATCTAAGGAGAACGCCGGCTCCGCCGACGACGCAACCCATCGTCGTTCCCGGTGGGCATGTAGCTCCCCATAGGTAATCACAATTATAATAGGCGCATGACGCTCACGTCAACAAAGTTATCTCAAAGGTAGCCATTCAGTTATTCGAGGTAAATCGCGGCCGCTATCTGAACATATCCGATAGTTATGATGTCGCTCCCGTGCGTAACCGAATGATTACTCTCGAAGAATTCGTTCCCCTGCCCGGCATGGAAGTCGGCGCCAAATGGGCGTAATGAGCGTCGGCATGGGGTGGTATTCAGTCGGTAAAGCGAATAGTAGTCGCTCAGGTCGCAACGGTTACCAGGAGCGGCCCTTTTCCTTTTCGCAAAAATCAAGCACAATTGGCGCAAATCAATTGATGGGCGGCGAATTTACGCCGTGACCGGGCTTGACTCCGGCGGTCGAAATTTCTCATGATCGGAACAGTGTCCATGAAAATATTACGCGCAAGTAGAATGGAACGATGTATCGGATGTTATTCATGCTCCTTAGCGTGCGCCAGATTGGTGCATCGCAGCTTATCGTGGGAACGAGCCGGCATACGCATTCGATCCGCCGGCGGACTCACCTCCGGGTATGAGGCTCAGGTGTGCATAGCTTGCAATCCCGCTCCATGCGCCCAGGCCTGCCCCACGGACGCCTTTCGCCTGCGACCCGGCGGCGGAGTTCGCGTGAAACTGGAGACGTGTATACGGTGCGGGGCATGCGCGGCGGCGTGTCCCTTTGAGGCCATTTACATGGACGAGGACAACAGCTATCCCAACGTGTGCATTCACTGCGGACGCTGTGTCCCCTATTGTCCCCACGAATGCCTGGAAACAGTGGACGCGCCGGCGGTGATACATGATTAATCAAGATACCTTTCGCATACTCCACGTGAACCTGGATGAGGGCAAAAGCCGAGCCGTCGAGTTCGGTGACCCTAAACTTTGTCTCGGCGGCAGCGGACTCACGGCCGAGATATTTCAACACTACGGCAAACCCGATCTCCCCTGGGATGATCCCGAGCAGCCGCTCATCTTCGCCATAGGGCCGCTTACGGGTTTTTTCCCCCTCATGAGCAAGGTGGTAATGGCGTTCAAGTCGCCGTACCACAATGAATTCGCGGAAAGCCACGCAGGCGGCAGAATGGCGCTGGCAATGCGCTTCACCGGGTATGACGCCTTCGTTATCACAGGACGCGCAAAAAAGTTGTCCTGTTTGCTGGTGGGGAGCAGGAAAATCGAGGTCCTCGATGCGTATTACCTTGCAGGGATGGAATCCTCGGCTACGGCCAAACACATCCGTCGCATGGTTCAACGCCATAGAGGACGGCGCAGCATCATCAGAATCGGGCCGGCTGCGGAAAACGGCGTAGCCTACGGTTCCATCAACGTGGACACATATCGCCATTTTGGTCGCTTGGGCGGCGGAACCGCCATGGCCGCAAAGAACCTCAAGGCAATCGTCACCGTAGGCGACGGTAATCTCGATTTGTCCGACACAAAGGTATACGCCAAGGCGTACGACAAGATCTATAACCTGGTGACCAAAACGGAAACCATGAAGAAGTACCATGATCTTGGAACCCCGGAGAATATTCTCGTGCTCAATGAGCTGAAATCCCTGCCCTGGCGCAACCTACAGGCCACCACGGACCCGGATGTGGAGGGCATTACGGGCGAACGTTTTGCCGAGGAGCTGCTGCTGAGAAAGACCGCGTGTTCCGGGTGCCCCGTCGGGTGCATCCATATCGGCCTGCTGAGGGAGCGATTCGCGGCGCAGCATGAGTTTCTCTACCGCCAAGTAAATTACGATTACGAGCCCATCTTCGCCGACGGCTCGATGCTGGGCATGGTGGACGCCTGGGGAGTCCTGCTGTTACTCGAAGAGATCGAGGGGCTGGGCATGGACGTCATGAGCGCCGGCGTCGCCCTTGCGTGGGCCACCGAGGCCTTCGAGAAGGGCCTCATCACGGAAAAGGAAACCCTCACGCCCCTAAAATTCGGTGACCCACTTGCATATCAGATCGCCTTGCGCCATCTGAGCAATAGGACAAACGACTTCTACCGCGAGCTGGGCAAAGGCGTTACCGCAGCGGCGCAGGTCTACGGCGGAGCGGATTTCGGGTGCGTGCTCGGTCAGGAAATGGCCGGTTACGCTACGGGTGAGGTCTTCTACGTCTCCCAGGCATACGGTTTTAGGCATTCCCATCTGGATTCAGGGGGATACGCTTTTGATCAGAAACACGTCGAAAAAGATGTGCAGGCCGCGGTGGATTTCATGGTAAACGAAGAGACGCGCAGGCTCGAACTTACGTCCATGGTGTCCTGCCTCTTCGCTCGAAGCGTATACACACCCGAGATCATCCAAGAAGCCCTGGAATCACTGGGCTACGGAGGAATAGCCCAAAATCTTTCTTCCTCTGCGCGGCGCATCCAAGCCAAGCGTTGGCGCATCAAATTCGACACGGGTTACAAACCTGAAAACATCAAAATACCCAAGCGCTTTCTCGAAGTAGAAACATGGAAGGGTAAAACCGACCCGGAATACCTTTCCCGGATTACCGACGCATACATCCAAAAGACCCTGGAATTATCCCAAGCAGACGGCGGAGCGACGCCCACTACCATAGAGGTTACCTAGATGCAAAAAGACTCACGTTCCGATTATTTCCAGACCTCCAACCCCGCACTGAGTGAAAGCACGTTCGACAAGTACAGGGCGTACGGTGGAACCGAGGTAATGACCATCGCAGGGACCATCAACCGGGCGGGGATACTTCTGACCCTTGCCTTGGGAGCGGCCCTCTTCACCTGGATTAAATTTGCCTCCCACCCGCAGGCGGCTATGGGCTATGTGACGGGTGGATTCATTGTGGGATTGATCTTCGCCCTCATAACGATATTCAAGGCGAACTGGTCTCCCATCACTGCGCCGATCTACGCCATAGCCCAAGGTTTGGCCCTGGGAGGAATCTCCGCCGCCTACGAACAGCAGTACAACGGCATCGCTTTCCAGGCCATCTTCTTGACCTTCGGCACGGCCTTTGGTCTCCTGGGCGCTTATAAGATGCACTGGGTTCGGGCCACGGAAAAATTTCGGGCCGGCGTCATGGCCGCGACCTTCGGCATTTTCCTGGTCTACCTGCTTACTTTGGTGCTCCAGCTCTTCAGCGTTCAGGTGCCGTTTATCCATGGGAACGGCCTCATCGGCATAGGTTTCAGCCTCTTCGTTGTGGTGATTGCCGCCCTCAATCTCGTGCTGGATTTCGACTTCATCGAGAGAAACGCCGCCGAGGGCGCGCCCAAGTTCATGGAGTGGTACGCCGCCTTCGGATTGCTCGTGACCCTGATCTGGCTCTATCTCGAAATCCTGCGGCTGCTCTCCAAGTTGAGGGGCCGGGACTAGTCGCATCGACTCACACACGTAATGCTTCACCGGACTTGCGCCTGCTCTGAACTCGGTGGTCGGAGGAGAGGCTCCTCTCTCCTTCCTTCCACCCCGTCATATATTCCCGACGGTGGTCGCGCTCCCTGGGAACAATCCGAATAGTCACCGCCGGACCCTATGCCTCCAACTTGAACGAGGTTCATCCACGTGTCCTTTTTATTCACAACGTCGGAGCCGGCATTGCCCTCCGCTGCGGGCTCACGGGGCCATGCTTCTTATTGCGCTCCAGATCTCCTGTTTGTCCCATTGCTCGCCTTGCTGTTGGGCCTCATCGCGATCATGCCCCTTCGGGCGAACTATGACACGGCTTTTTATCTGTATACGGGAAGGCTCTTGCTGGAAGGCAAGCTGCTCTATGTAGATTGGTTGGATATCAATCCACCTTTGGCGTCTTACCTCAGCGTTATCCCTAATCTTGCGGCGCGAGCCCTCCACATCCATGTGATACCGACGTTCTCGCTCCTTGTGTTTGGGCTTGTGGCGTGGTCGAGTCTATCCATACGTAAGCGTCTGCTGTCCGACGCAGTGGGAGCGGATCGAGCGTCTGCGGCTGCGATCCTGATCTGCTGGGTGTTGTATTCTTTTTACGTGTATCAAGAAAACGACTTTGGACAACGGGATCACCTTTGCGTCCTCCTTTTCGCGCCGTACTTCGTCTTTCGATGGGTGCGTTGGGAAACCGGCGAAGGCTCCCCAACCATTGGGGCGGCATTAGGATTCGTAGCGGCCGTCGGGGTGTGCCTCAAGCCGTATTTCCTGCTGCTCCCGATATTCTGTGAGTCCTATTGGTTGTTGCGGCACAGGACCTTGCGGCCGCTCTTTCAAGCGGAAACCGCCGTCTTCGTGGTCACAGGTCTTGCCTACGCCGCTCATTTCCTCTTCCTGCCCGAGGCCATGAAGACGGAATTGTGGAATTACATTATTCCCTCGGTGTTCAGTTCGTATACCAAGCTGGGGCGGCAACTAACTTACATCGGGCTGCTCAATCACAACGGAATTTTTGCGGCAGTCTTAGCGATGGTCTTGCCCTTCGTCGTGCGACCCCGAAAAGCGGGCGCCTTATGGGGCTTGGCGCAGTCGGCGACCATGATAATTGCCGCGGGTCTTGGGGTGTACATGCTTCACTCCAAGGGTTTTACGCATCACTTTGACATCATGTTCGGCGGCATGGCCCTCGTGGTGGGAGTTGCGCTTGCCGAAAGTAAATTGCTCCGTGCATCTGATTCCCGTGACGCCGGCGAACGGTTTACGCTGCGCACCACCCGAGGTTGGGTATGCGCGCTCATGGGTTTGCTGATTGTCGGTATTACGGCGGCGGGCGCCGTTCGTTGGATTGTCAGACCGCCGGCGTCGTACACGAGCGAACCTTTCACTAAGATCGTGCTGAAACATTCACAGACAGGGGAGTCCATCCTTGTAATTGCGGCGGATATGGGGGTTATTTGGCCTTCGCTCTTGCAGATGGATAGGCGTCAAGCGTCGCGTTACGCCGCATTCGCCGGCTTCCCCATGATGTATGTGGGCGAAGCGAGGGACACCAACGGCGCCTTGAACTATCACACGGTGAACACGCCCAAAGATGAAGCGCGATTCCTCCGTGAGCTGGAGGAGGACATCGAACGTTACAAGCCCCGCCTGATCGTGCTCCATGACCCTTCCACATGCTTCACATGCCCTGAAGGTTTCCGTATGAAGGGCTATCTCGAGGCGATGGGGGTCTTCGACCGCTCCATGAGAGATTACACGAAGGTGGACACCATAGGTGACTTCTCGGCGTACGTGCGCACGAGTCGGGTGAAGTAACCGGCGCTACTGGAAGTAAACTTTTTGTACGGCCCACGGTGAACGGCTACGTCTCGGCGCCTTTTACTTCCTTGAGCACGTTTTGCCGCTGAAGTTTATCATTTCAAATGTGGACAGCTTTTCCTTTAACTCGTCTTCCGAAATCGGAATGTTTTGCTTTTGCAATGCGGCCAAGAGCGTTTTTAAGTTCATGGACTTGGGCTTACCCTTGCCGGCGCCCACTCTCCCTTTTCGCCACAAACCCGACGTCCTTTTTCACGCACGAGTGTCATAAACTAAGACCATTCACTAATCGAGGGCAGACCCGCCTACGACGAGCGTACTTCGACCTCATTATGCGGCGCCGGCTCACCGGCGGTCTGCGACGGCGCGACGGGGCGCTAATGTGGTGAAGCCTTCCGCAAGCAACCGGCCAACAATATGGTCGTTTTACCCCGCCGGGCTGAATGTCGACGAGGAGGAAAAACATGTCGGCGGCCCATCAACACGAAAGTCACGATCATTCTCACGAGGTGAGCGAAAGGCGTCTCGCCGTCGTCTTCGTGATCACCCTTACATACATGGTGATCGAAGTCGTCGGCGGGATCATGTTCAACTCATTGGCCCTACTGGCGGACGGCGGCCACATGCTCTCCGACGTCATGGCCTTAGGGCTTTCGTGGGTCGCCATACGCATCGGGAGGCGTTCCGCTACGGATCGCCACACCTTCGGGTTCAGGCGCTACGAGATACTGGCAGCCCTCTTGAACGGCTTGGCTCTATGGCTCATCGTGGCCTTCATCTTTTACGAGGCAATCGGCAGATTCTCCGCTCCACAACCCGTTGTCGGCGAAGGAATGCTGTTAGTCGCCGGTATAGGGCTCGCTGTGAACATCCTGATGGCCGCTTTGCTGTTCAGCAGCCGCGAATCCAATCTCAATCTGAAAGGGGCGTTCCTCCACATCGTATCGGACGCCGCGGGTTCAGTGGGCGCCATAGTCGCAGCCGTCGTCATCCTGTATACCGGCCGCTACTGGGTTGATCCCCTTGTCAGCGTGTTGGTGGGTGTGCTCATCCTCTATTCCTCGTGGAGTCTCATCCGAGAGTCCGTGCACGTGCTTGCCGAAGGCACGCCGGAAAACTTCAATCTCACGGAGATTGAGCAGGCCATGCTCACTCAAGATGGGGTGTGTTGCATCCATGATCTTCATGTGTGGACCATCTCAGGAGACAACCCGACCCTCACTGCACACGTGGTCCTGTGCGGAGGCGACCGCGACCAAATCTTTCAGGGACTCGTTAATCTCCTCAGGGAGCGCTTTGGTATTACCCACTCGACCATTCAGGTGGAGATTTCCCATGACACGCTTCCAGAGTGCGCTGAACGCTCCTGTCGTGAAGGAACGGCATGCTCCCTTAATACCAATGAGCAGCCAAAGAAGTAATATCGGGGAGAACCTTCTTGGAAGAAGGCTTCTCCCCGAACCCCTCTCCAAGAACTTCTACTATTGCCGAAACCGGCTTTTCTCAAGGAGAAAATCCCGCTTCCGGAAAATCAAACATTCTCAGATAGACGTCGAAAAAACCTGCCTTCCGAAAGAGTCATCACCAATGTTACTCCGTTGGAATCATATCGGTATAACCCATTCACAACACCTTGAAAGAGCGATCCCGCATTACTCACGCAACCATCAAGGAATTAGATCAAGAAGAAGCTATAGTCCTCCGCGTTGAAACCTGCGGTTGGAGGAAAGCGGCTACGGTATCTTTGCGGGAATTGACGTGAACATACTTACTCCTTTGCGGCATTCATACGGTCGCCTGAAGGGGGTGACTTCTCTGTGGGGCAACTCTCCGTGTGAGGGCGCAGGTATCCGAGAGATCCCCAAGTGAATGTTTGCGATAAATGATTTGTCCGGGTAGATGCATAAGCGTCTTATTACCAGTATATTAAGGTAAAAAGGCGTTGTAAAGCAATAACGTAAAAAGCCCTTCAAACTGAAATATAGCTTGCTGAGATCGTGATGACCTACGTGTAAGTTGTGCTCCATAATGGAGCACTTTCGGCCCTGAAAAGGCGCCGTCTTCACATATGCGCGCCGTTACACAGTCGAGGTACGCGCTGGAGCGCGTACGCAGCGGCGAGAGCGCAGTACTCGGAGATGTGCGGCTCATGTGGGAAGGGCGATGCGGAAACTGCCTGGCGATCCTTTGACTCGGAGTCGACGTTTACCCCCCCGATAAGGTGAATACAGGGGGTTTGATCCTAAAGCGCCTCAAATTATTGGTTACTTTCATGGTTTGTTGTAACAATAACTTATGGTCGTTCTTGGAGAGGGGCGGCGAGAAACCTCTTTAAAGAGGGTTCTGCCCGATATTACTTCTCTGATTTGAATTGGCATGAGAGGTTCTATGTTTGCGGAAAATCTGTTGAATGTAGCGGTATTGGGATCAGCCGGCGTAGATGAATCATCCCCGAACGGGCGGAAGGCTTTTCTCATCGGCAAGCTCATCGCTGAAGCGGGTGGAGCGCTCTTCACCGGCGCGTGTTTGGGTCTACCCTACGCCGCAGTCCTGGGCGCCAAAAGCGCAGGCGGCATGACCATCGGTGTGTCGCCGGCCACAAACGGACGAGAGCACCAAGAGCGTTACGGTTACCACTTGGAAAGCGGCGTTACCCTGTTCACCGGCATGGGCAAGAAGGGTCGAAACATCATTCTCGTCAGGAGCGCAGAGGTGTGCGTATTTGTGGGCGGCGCCATAGGGACGCTCAACGAGTTCACCATTGCCCACGACGAGCTGGACTCAGGGTGCGTGTCGGCGGTCCTCACCGGGAGCGGCGGGCTTTCGGACACCTATGGACTCATCATGGAAAGAGCCGGAAAGTCCACCAAAGCGCGCGTTCTCTTTGATGCGCAGCCGGAAAAGCTCATGGAGGCGGCCTTCGCAGCGGTGAGACCCTTCAAGGCGGCGCGTGAATAGTTTCCGTCACTCGAAGACGATCTCCAGGGTGTATCCGTGGGGCTCCAAGTCCTTTGAGAGCGCCCGGATCGCTTGGGTAAACAGCGATCTATGGTCCCGCGCTACCCCGACCCGTCGGAGTTCTCCGGGCATTATGGCGTCCCGGGAATCGAACAATCCGTCATTGAAGTATTTGTCCAGGGCGTCTTCCCACTTTCCTCGTAGAGGTCCGTTGTCGGAATGGGCCAGTTCGAAGGAAACGTCCTCAGCGCGATAGGGCTCCTGAATATCAATCTCCACATGGAGGCCGGATCTATATCGAATGTCCGCGACGGGACTGTTTCCCTTGGTGAGATGAACGACTACCATTGTTCTCTTCCCTCCAGGTCTAATGGTTCACCAGGCTTGAATGGGCTCTGCGCCTGCTGAAGCCTCAGGGGAGAGGCGTCTCTCCTCCGGACCCTCATCATGATTTCGAGCGGTTGACCGATTCGCAGTAAGCGGTTACCGCCACCCGCCATCAGGCGCCGCCGTAATTCATCGTATACGAATGCGCAATAAAAGAAGTAATATGGGGGAGAACCTTCTTGAAAGAAGTTTCTCCCCAAACCCCTCTCCAAGAACTTTCAAAATAGCCGCAAGTGCCTTTTCTCAAGGAGAAAAAGCCACTTGCGGTGCATTTAAACATTCTTTCATAGTAGTTAGGGAAACCTGCTCTTACAAAAA
>JBBRBO010000003.1:0-111312 GCA_038205805.1 Desulfomonilales bacterium | reverse complement strand
AAGTTCTTGGAGAGGGGTTCGGGGAGAAGCCTTCTTTCAAGAAGGTTCTCCCCGATATTACTTCTTTGGCTGCGCATTGGTATGAGAAGGGTCGGCGCAGCGGCATCAAGGACGGCTACACTGATTGAAAAGCCGGGTTATTCGGTGTATTTTCCACGGTGGCCGGCAATGATGTAGCCGTTCCGTCAGCGAATGCGCGTACGTGTTTCCGCACTACAAGGAGCGAACAATGAAGTCCCCTTTTATCGAATATTTAATCGCGAACGGTCGATCCAAAGAGAATGGTCTATCCAAACTCCCTTTATTTAATTATTGCGAATCCTTCGGCGCGGAAGAGTTGTCGTCTGCCGAGGTCCCGCTATCCGTCCGCCGGTACGAAGACGACGCGGACTGGGAAGGAGACGAAGAAGCGCCGGATGAGGAAGAAGACGCTCTCGATGAAGACGATGATGCCGACGACGATGATGAAGAAGAGGACTACGATGATGAGGACGACGAAGACGACGAATTTCCCTTCGACGATGAGGATGATGAGGAAGAGGACTACGATGAGGACGACGAGTAGCCGTTCCTAAGCGCGGAACTGTTTCATCCAGGGGAAGGAAGCTTTCCGGCAAAGACGTTGTCGTAAGCTACGGCCCCAAGGTCGGACGGAAGGCGCCGCAATGTGGACCGCTCCTGTTGGCGAAAGAAGAAATAGAACCGTTCACCGGGCGAACATACTCACGGCGCAGTGGTTTCATACGCCCGGTAAACCATACCTCAACGGGTGACCGCTAGATTCCAAGAAGGATCATGATGGTGAACGATGGAGTAGACCGGAGGGAAGGGGCTCCCTCCGGGTCCGAGGAAAGGCCTGCCTACAGTCGATGGAAGACCATCGTGTAAAGGAACATGGCGCCGGCCACGAAGCCTACGATGAATCCATCTAAACTTGATAACATGCTGGGCTCCAGAATCTGAAAGAATATGCGGCCTGTTCAAGGTAGCCGTAATGAAGCGGGGCGCTTTGAAAGCGCCGGAAGTCTTAACATAATCCAATTCATTAAAATTGCAAGGTATTTTACAAAAACGAGTTGCTCAGCAATAGGGGGTGGGTCTATTGAAACCGTGCGGCGTCGCACAAGCAATTCATTCTGGAGTATAAAACCCCTATACCCATATGTAAAGGGGGAAACCCTGAAATCTTTGAAGAAAATGCTCGGACTCTCTTCAAATCAGGCCCACACGCGCCTGGTTCCCCGGTTCCCGTCGGCGGAATAGGCGCTCACTTGATATGAATGTCGTATCCCCATCGTTGCCCGACGCCGGCGAGGATCATGGGAACGGTTTCTCTAACACATCCCGGCGCCTCTCGTTACAAGCTCATGTAATGTATGAACCAACGGCTCATGCGCCGTGCTCTATCGGCTCTGTGAGTCAGCCGACGGACCGTAACCTGTTCCACCCTCCATCCACAAAATGTCGAAAACACTTGAGGTAACACGCCAAAAGCCCTAAAAGCACTAAGTTAATGTTGACTAGCCACGTTCGCTATGGTATACATCCATCAGCCCCAAAGGCGACTTCGAATCCGATGACAACATGAGTAATCGTTCATCGGAGACGAGCCGGCCACCTGGAATCACGTTGGGACCGCCCGAAGGGGAGATGAGTCCCCTCCGGCTTTTACCGGGCTCAGAGCCTCTTAAACCCGGTGAACGATGAGAGGCAGATCTTCTCAGGCTTGCCGAATAAACAGTCAAGGATCAGCCATGAAACGTCGATATTTCGTGTCCAATGCCGCTTATCTTGTGATGGCGCTCCTGTCGTTAACTATGACGTCCTCGGCGCTCGCTCAGGGATTGCTGGTTCCGCAGCCGTACCCGCCCACGCCGACGGCGCTCCTTATGGGGCGCTTTTACGTCCAAGCGGGCGTGAAATACCGCAACCTGGACACGCTCAGGGTAAATATTCACGGCGGTCCATCGACTCTAACGGCAGTCGCAGGAACCATTCCCTTCGGTCCGACCACCGCGGGTCCCTTCGGCATCGGAACAGGGCGTCTGGGCTTCGTTGGGGAGCAACCGCCGCCGGCGCCTCTACCTCCGGCCATCCCGCCTCTGCCTCCGTCCGGGCCTGTCCGCTGGAATTATGATAACGGCTTTATTGATTCGGATGTTTCACCCAATGGATTAGGCGGCCCCAACTGCGTTGATCCGGTTCTTGGCCCGCTGAACTGCTCGGCGGTGGATTTGTCGTGGGGCTACAGCGCAGAGTATCCTGAAATCGGCCGATATGTCGTGACGCTTGGAGGTCCCGGCTGCTGCGCAGGTGTAACCGTGCCGCGATCAATCGGCAGTTTCGGTATCATAGATCCGACGGCTCAGACCGACAATGGTGGCGGTGTCGTCGGCCTTACCACGCGTGTTTCATACACCTTGCTCATACCGGACAGTATCGCCTTTATAGTTGACGCCACGCCCGCTCAGGATCGTGAACTTGGGGCTAACATCTGGAGCCCCAATATAGAATTCGGTTTCCAAGCGAACAATTTCTTCGACGTATTTTACGGCTCATCCTGGTTCAACGTGAATCGGTCAACAGGGGTATCGAGAGTGCTGAACGGGACCGGAGCTCGAACCGTCATTCGTGACACCTTTCCCTTTTATTCAGATGACGATTCAACCTGGCCCGCGTCGAGATTCAACTCGGGAAACACGGTCATCAATGCAACAGGTACGAATAATTATAGGCTGTCCACAAATAATTCCATGCGAGGCGTCTTTCCTACTCGTGAGTTTCTCTCCGCACCTGATTTTGGTGTGCCCCTGGAAAACATTCAGGAAAGCGTATCTCTCACATCCAACATTAACGTGTGGGAGAACAGATTCGGCGCTAGGAGCTGGGTTCCCCTTTTCGGATTCGGTCGCTTCGGGGCGTCCGCCGGCGCGGTTGTAGATGCTGTAAACATGGACGTTAGCGGCATTCGGTCCTACACGGCATTGGGTCCCACCACGCCGGGACAAGTCCTCTACTACACGAACAGCCGTTACAAAGAGTGGGTTCCCAACTACGGCGTCTTCTTTGGGACCGATGTTTCCCTGGCGGTGGGATGGCGCAGCGCATACGTGAATGCAGGTATAGACTACGCCTGGATGCAGAAGAACAATGCCACCCTCGATGCAGTCGGAGTGGACTTCAGCCCCGGCGGTATGTCGGTAGGATTAAGCGGAGGCCTGTATTTCTAAGACTGATTGACCATTCCAAGCGTGGAACATCTCGGGAGAAGCTCTTTATACCAAAGTGCTTTCCAACGAGTAACATTGGTGAAGACTCTTTTTGGGAAGGTAGGTTTTTTCGACGTCTAACTGAGAATGTTTAATATGCCGAAAGCGGCCTTTTCTCCTTGAGAAAAGCCGGTTTCGGCCATTTAACAGTTCTTGGAGAGGGGTTCGGGGAGAAGCCTTCTTTCAAGAAGGTTCTCTCCGATATTACTTCTTTGGCTGCGCATTGGTATCAATGGCCACGACCGGACAGTTGTAGTCTAGGAGCCACTGCCTCATGGAAATGAGGTCGTCCGTCATGGTCCCGAACTCTTTTTGTTCCAACTGCTCTCGACCGTTTTTGTCTATCCAGATTAGGGAAGCGGCGATGCTCTTCTTATGGACATCCAATCCGCAGCAAACGGGGTGGACAACTCCTATAGTACTGGTATCATCTGTTCGTGGGGACATGGCAACCTCCATTGTTAGTTGTAAACATCAAGGATGCCATAACTCCCCACAATATCAAGACAAGACTTTCATGTTTCGTTGTGACGATAAGTCATGGTCGTTCTTGGAGAGGGATTTGGGACCCATCCTTTCTTGATAGAAAGTTCTTCCCGATATTACCAATTTTGATTGAGCGTTGGCATTAAAACGTCCGAAGCATGTATTCCAGTTCGGTTTCTCTATCCCGAGGACTTCGGATGAGCGCTTCGTAGTCGGCTTCCCGATTCTGCCGATTCCACATCCATTGCGTGTGCGGGTCGGGTCGCATGTAATAGTAGTAAGGGTTGCCGACCTGTGGAGCGGCCTGCGGGTAATAGTTTCCGTAGCCGTACCCGTAATACTGGGCGTTTACCGAAGGTACGAAGGCCAACGTCCCGAGGATTACGGTCACTACTGCAAGACATATACTTGTTCTCATGATGAACTCCTCAACGTTGGGCCTGTTGACAAGGATTGGTGCGAGAGGGGGGACTCGAACCCCCATGGGTCGCCCCGCTGGATCCTAAGTCCAGTGCGTCTGCCAATTCCGCCACTCTCGCGAGGCGGGACACCAATAGTGGTGGTCCACCGGGGTGAAGGTTCGTCTCCCGTTCAGACCGTCCAGCGCCTATGCGCTGCCCTCGGTATTCCTGAGTGAACGATCACTACCCAACTAATATATATTTTGAGCTAAGAGTCAAGTCTTTGTAGTAGATAACTGGGCTGAGAGCGGCGGTACGAGCCGGCAAACCTCAATTACACGGCTGCGCGCGTGCGCCTTGATTTTCTCCCGCACACAGCCGTATGCTGACGTCAAGCCGCGGCTGCGCCCGCGACGGTCATCACACGCGCAACAAGTGAGGAAAGATGCGGCATATACTCCTAGCGGCTTTGGACGCAATCGAGCGACGGATTGATTTTGCCTTGGCGAAGGTGATTCGGGTGCACGGATCATCCCCACGAAAGGCCGGCGCCACACTTACGCTCATGGCCGATGGTCGAGCGGTGGGCACTGTCGGAGGGGGTGAGTTCGAGGCCCGCACAATGGATCTCATGCGACACGCACTGGCTACCCGAACATCGCATCGGGTGCGGTTCACCTTCGACGGCGAGCACGCTGGTTCCCCGGCCATGATTTGCGGCGGCGAGGCCGAGGTTTTCGTGGAATTCGCCCCCTGGGACGCCCCGGGCACAAAAGAATTCCAACAGTCAGCCCTGAGTTCCCTTAAGCGTGGCGCAGAGGCGCAGATGGTTACGGCGATACCCATCGGCGTAGGTGAACACACAGCCGAGCGTATACACCACTGGATTGTCACCGCCAAAGGCGTGCGTATAGGCGCTGATGCCGAAATGCCGGCGGGTATAGTCCTGTGCGCTTCTCATGTCCCACAACTCTACGAGGATGAGGCCGGGGGCGCCGTGTTCGTTACGCAGTTGCGGTCCAAGGGTGTAGTGGCGGTCTTCGGGGCCGGCCATGTGGGAGCGGGAGTGGCTAAGCTGGCGGCCTATGTGGATTTTCATGTCGTTGTGGTGGATGACCGGATCGAATTTGCGAATAAGGAGCGCCTTCCCGAAGCCGAAGAGATCATCGTAGCGGATTCCTTCCAAGACGCCATGAAGCGTGTAAAGCCGCTCACAGGCGACGCCGTCGTCATAGTCACGCGAGGACACGAACATGACAAAACCGTGCTTGCGGCTGCCCTGCGAACCCCGGCGTCCTACGTAGGGATGATAGGCTCCAGGCGTAAGATTCGCTTCATTTATGACGCTTTGCTCCAGGAAGGGTTTACCGACACGGACCTGGACCGGGTATCTGCGCCCATAGGGCTCGACATCGGCGGCGAAACTCCCGAAGAAATCGCCGTATCCATAGTGGCGGAACTCATCGCATTTAAAGCTCGTTCTACGCCTCCTGAACTACGCTCACGATCGTGCGCGGGGTAATACCAATGTCGAACCAAAGAAGTAATTATGGGGAGAACCTTCTTGAAAGAAAAGATGGGTCCCAAACCCCTCTCCAGAAACTTTTGCAATTGCCGAAACCGGCTTTTCTCAAGGATAAAATGCCGCTCTCTGCGTTTATCATAAAATCTTAGAAAGAGATTGGAAAACCTGCTTTGCAACAAAAGCTACGTCAATCTTACTTCTGCGAAAGCACAGCGCTATAAAATGCCGGCGCCGGCGGGTCCGCGCAAAAATTCTTCTCGACCTGGGGACAAATATCGGTATGATGTGTATGCTTTTTTGCTCATGAGCTACTATGGGAGGTCCTTCAGCGGCACACGTGCGCATAGGCGGCGCTGAGCCACCTCTAGGCCGGTAAATCTTGATGAATGGGAGAAACGCGTCATGCTGGTGCAGGACAAAGACGGCGTCGCCGTAATCAAAATGGACGAGAGGCTGGATATGGTGGCGGCTCCGGCGCTCAAAGAGGCGATCTCGGAATTGGTGAAAGCGAACAAGACCAACGTCATTATCGACCTGGAACAAACCAAATTCATCGACAGCTCCGGCTGCGGCGCATTGGTGGCCTCGTTGCGGGCACTGATAAAGAACAAGGGCGACATGAAGATCGCCGGTCCATCACACCAGGCGCGGAGCCTATTCGAGTTGACGCGCCTCCACCGAGTATTCGAGATCTATGACGACGTGGAAACCGCTCGCCTGACATTTCGGAAGTAAGGTTCAACCGCGCCATGAAGACGCACGCGGGTGAAGAAGCGGACATGGTCATTCGGATAGAATCGCAGTCCAAGCTGCTGCTGTTGCGGCCTCTATGCTATTTTGTCCGTCACCTTCTCGAGCAACTGGCGCCCACCGTCGGCGCTGAAGATATATGCAACAATCTCGAACTAGCCTTTACCGAAGCCTACACCAATATACATAAGTATGCCTACGGATCGGGAACCACAGGGACCGTAATAATTCACATCCACATACGTCCCGAGGAATTGGAGTTTACATTCGAGGATCATGGCCTAGGCTACGAACCCTGTTGCGTGCCGCCCCCCAATTTGGATAAGCCGGCGGAAGGTGGTCTTGGGCTCTGGCTCATGGGCGAATTCATGGATGAGTGCGCCTACACAAGAACCCCGGAGGGCAGGAACATACTGCGGCTGATAAAGCGCCTACCCGCTGATGCCGACTCGAGCTAAATATCAGCTGCCGTTGCCGTCCATGGAAGCATCGGCGGCCGGCAAGGTGAAGTGAACCACAGCGCCTTCGCCCAACCGTGACTCCACCCAAATTTCCCCTCTGTGGCGCTCGATAATCTTTTTCGAGAGAGCCAATCCCATTCCGGTTCCGTCGTATTCCTCTTTTGTATGAAGTCGCTGAAAGATGGTGAAGATGCGCTCGAGATACTGCGGCTCAATGCCGATGCCGTTGTCTCGAACGGAAAGAACCCACTGCTTATCGCGGCGGTGGGCTGAAATCGTAATCTGCGGCGCATCAGCCTTATTGAACTTAATGCCGTTCATGATGAGGTTTTGGAAGACCAGGGTCAATTGAGCGGGGTCAGCCATAACCATGGGCATCTCCTCGACTTCAACATGAGCATGGGATTCCTTCAGGGGCGAGTCCAAGCTGCGCAGGGCCTTGTGTATAACTTTGGCGCAGTCCGTGGGCTCCGGGGTTTTTCCGCGCGTGCTGACACGGGAATACGCCAAAAGATCCAAGATTAAGGCCCTCATTCGAACAATGGATCCGATGGCATAGGCTATGAGTTGGTCGGCGTCTTCGCCGAGCTGCGCTCGATAGCGACGCTCCATGAGCTGTAAGCAGCTGGCTACATTCCTCAGAGGTTCTTGCAAGTCATGGGACGTGACGTACGCGAACTGCTCCAGGTCTTTGTGCGACTTGGTCAAGTCCTCCAGCGCAAGTGTCAACCTGCTTTCGATGCGGGCGCGTTCCTCAATTTCCGCCCGTAGGGCCTGATTAGCCCTTTGCAGCTCAGCAGTGCGTTCGGCGACCCTATTTTCCAGATCGCCGTGAGCCTGCCTCAACGCCTCTTCGGCCTGTTTCTGCGCAGTAATATCCAGATGGAGTCCAGCCCATAGGATGGTCTCGCCCTGTTCGTTACGAATCGGGACTCCCTTGGCGAGAATAGTCTTGATCTCACCACTGGGCGCTTTGACCTTGAACTCGTGTTCCCAAAGATCTCCGGATTTTGAGGTTTCGTGCCACTTGGCGAGACATTCGTCGGACGCGTCAAATCTGAGTAATGAGGGCCTGTCCCCTTCCCGGAGAGCGTCGAGCGTTGAATCTACCAGTTCCAAAAAGCTATCGCTCACGTAGTCGAGCATTCCCTTCGGGCAGCACATCCAAACACCATACGGGATCAGGTCTCCGACGGTGCGAAACATCAGCTGAGTGCGGCGCAACTCTTCTTGGCTGACCCTTTGCTCGGTTACGTCAACGCCGATGGCCAAACAGCCTGTGACATTCCCATGTATATCTTTGACCGCAGTGTTGCGCCAATTCACCCAAAGCCGTGTTCCGTCTTTGCGGATGTTCTCGTTGACATGGTCAAAACGTCCTTCCGGGTCCTGCAGAATGGCCTCCAAGAGATCCCGCAAGAGACGACCCGTTGATTCAACTTCAGGGATGATGGTGGAGAAGACGTTTCTCCCTATGAGTTCTGCCTTCGCAAAACCAAATAGCTTCAAACCGTAATCGTTTATGAAGAGGATGCGGCCTTGGGTGTCGGACTCGATGATGACGCTGTTGACGCTCTGTACGAGGCGTTCTAGCTGGGCCTTCTCCAAGGCCAGCGCCTGTTGCGCATTTTGGAGGTCGGTGATGTCGCGACCTACATACTGGATCTCGTGGAGGTGATCCTCACGGTCGAAAAAACCAAGGATGCTCCACTGTATCCATTTCGGTTTCGAGTCGCAGGAGGGGATTTCCGCGTCCCAATGACGCTCTGGGGCTTTCGGGGATATGAACGATGAAATGCGCTTGAAAGCGTCTCTTTCGGAATTGGCAACGAACGAAGCGAAGGTCTTTCCCAGGACCTCGTCAACAGAAGCGCAGAAAAGATCGGCAAAAGCCGCCGTGACGTACGTAAGTTCGCCGTCCGGCCGGCTGCGACAGATGATGTCGGAACCCAAATGCGTGCACGCGACGGTGCAAAGCGGCGGCTCAGCGGCTCCGTTCCCATTCTGTCGGGGAAGAATCTCCTTTGCGTGGCCGCCGACGCTCAAGCAACCTCGGATCTCAGCGGCTCGCTGTTCGAGATCCGCCAGTTCATGGAGTAATCTTTCCTTCTCATCAACCTTCATAGACCTTTGTCGCTCCTGTGGCGTGGACGTTTGTAACATTAGGACGTAACCTACCACGAATGGGAAAATCGGTTCATAGGGATCTTAAAAATCCAAGGGTCGAGATATTTGTCTCTACGCCGAGTTGGTAACATGCCTAAATTATAGCCAAAGGTAAGTACCTTTCGGAGTCTATATCAACAGCGCCGAAAAACCAAATTATTATGTTCTTTGTTTCTGAAATAAAAGCATTTTTCGACTTGAGGGTCATTGAGAGTCGCTGTGGAATTCTTTGCGGAAACGCTTCGCAGTTGATGACCTTTTCAGCCTCTACAACTATTGTTTATAAGATGCATAATTAAGTGGCGACGTATAGCGATACGCAGCGCAGACCTTACGAACGTTACAAACCAGCCGGTGAGTAACCCTGTGCTACAGGCGACTTAACCCAAGCCACCACCGTGCCACCACCGTGCCACCACCGTGCAAGCGCCGGTAACTCGGAAACGCCGCTTGCGTGTAAAGATAATCATCAGTTCCTTTCCTTCCGGATCTCAAGGTATTACAATCCATTGAGACGGCGCGCCTTGGGCGCTTCTTCGACGGGGGCGTCTGCGCCATTACAATTTCCAGCGGCTGACTCACTCGTGGTGAACGGGCTCCCGGCATTTCTACGAACTGCCGGCGATTTTAGAGCGCACAATGCGAAATGAAGACGAAACTTTTTCTGCAAACGCAAAGCTCGCCCGCCTGAAAGAGCGCCTTGCAGCCTTAAGAAAGGTTGCTGTAGCTTTTTCCGGTGGAGTGGACAGCTCCTTCTTGCTCGCAGTAGCCGCCGATACGCTGGGCGAAACTGTTCTTGCGGTGACGGCGGAATCCCCCACTCTGGCAGGACACGAACGAACGGACGCCCTCGAACTTGTTAAGCGCCTTCAGGTGGAGCACGTTGTGCTTGCGTCCAGTGAGATGGAGCTGCCGGCGTTTACCGTGAACAGCGCCATGCGGTGCTATGTGTGCAAGCTGCATCGGTATGGCCTTTTAAGGGAGTATACCAACAAGAAAGGCTTCCAGTGGCTGCTCGACGGGGAGAACGCCGATGACGCCCACGATTTCAGACCGGGGTCGCGAGCCGCACGGGAACTAGGGGTCTTAAGCCCTTTGGCCGACGTGGGACTCACTAAGACGGAAATCCGGGAGCTTTCTCATACGATGGGCCTCCCCACATGGAACAAGCCCGCCTACGCCTGCCTTGCCTCTCGCTTACCCTACGGCGTCACGATCACGGGGGATCGCCTTGATCGCATCGAGCGGGCGGAACGCTTCTTGATGGAGCTGTTCCCCAGCGTCCAGCTCCGTGTGCGGGACTTCGGCGACATAGCCAAGATCGAAACCGAGGCGGAGCGCATTCCCGATCTTGTGAAGGAACCCATCAGGAGCAAGCTGACGGCTTTCCTTACGTCACTCGGTTTCAAGCACGTAACGCTCGACCTCGAAGGCTACAGAACCGGCGCACTGAACGAGGGACCATTGACAAACACGGGAGAAGCAAGGGAAAATCGGGAAGAAAGACAATAGTCTCCATCTCAAGCATGTTTACTGTTGCGGTTTGAGGATCTTGGCCACGGCGCCGTCGGTCACATCGGCGCTTTATAAGAATTAGTAGTAAAAGGATTATTGAGAACAGCATGGACGCTACTTTCCTAAAAGATATACTGGAGCTGGTAGGCAAAGGCTCCCTTTCCATAGATTCGGCCATGGAGCGCCTCATAAAACTTCCCTTCGAGGACATGGGTTTTGCAAAGGTCGATTTCCATCGGTGCATTCGCCAAGGCGTCCCTGAGGTGATTTATTGCGAAGGCAAAACCCTCGAGCAGATCACCATGATCGCCCAGCGACTCGGGGAGCGTCACACGAACGTGCTGGCTACAAGAGCGACCCCGGCTGTCTACGAAGCGATCAAGGCCGTTATCCCGCACTCGGATTACAATGCGGCGGGACGGGTGATAATCATCAATCCCCGAGCCATCGAGCGATTCGGTTCCGTGGCCGTGGTGACCGCCGGCACATCGGATATTCCCGTGGCGGAAGAGGCAGCCGTCACAGCGGAAACTCTGGGCAGCAACGTGAACCGCATCTATGACGTGGGAGTGGCGGGAATTCACCGGCTACTCCATAAATTCGACGAACTCTTCAAAGCCGACGTTATCGTGGTAGCCGCGGGTATGGAGGGCGCTTTGGCCGGCGTCGTGGGAGGGCTCGTTGCCTGTCCCGTGATCGGCGTCCCTACCAGCGTTGGGTATGGCGCAAGTTTCGGCGGAGTAGCCGCCCTTCTGAGTATGCTGAACAGTTGCGCATCGGGCTTGTCCGTGGTTAACATTGATAATGGATTCGGCGCTGGATTTCAGGCCCACCTCATCAACAAGACGGCGAATCGCCGCGCAGGACTGCCGGAGGCGCACGCTCAGGCTCGAGAAGAGGCAAGCTCATGAGAATCGCTTATTTTGACTGCTTTTCCGGCGCCTCGGGTGACATGATCCTGGGCTCCTTGGTGGACGTCGGGCTGTCTGCGGAAGCGCTGCACAGGGAGTTGTCGAAGCTTGGCCTGCCGAATTTCGACCTGGACGTGAAGCCGGTTACTCGCGCCGGCCTCAGCGGCTCGCAGGCGGTGATTACAATCCCTGAATCGGAGCATCACCGGCGGCTCTCGGACATACTGTCGATAATCCAGGTAAGTTCGCTGTCCGACGACGTGAAAGGCCGCAGCTCCGCGGTATTCCGACGTCTAGCGGAGGCGGAAGCCCACGTGCATCGCGTGGACATCTCGGAGATACATTTTCACGAGGTGGGCGCCCTGGACGCCGTAATAGATGTGGTAGGCGCCGTCATCGGATTGAAACTGCTCAACATTGACGAGATACATTGCTCTTCCCTGAACGTGGGGTCCGGTTTCGTAAAGTGCGCACACGGTACGCTGCCCGTGCCGGCTCCCGCCACAGCGGAACTGGTCAAGGGCAAACCCGTGTACGCCCAAGGCCCGTCGGGCGAGCTGTTGACGCCCACGGCCGCGGCCATTCTCACCACATTGGCAGTGAACTTTGGGGCACTGCCGGCCATGAACATCAAATCCGTCGGGTACGGCGCAGGGACAGCGGAACGGGAGACCCCGAACCTGCTCAGGTTGTTCGTCGGCGAGCGAAAAAAGGGGCAAGAGGGCTTGGCGCTCGAAGAAATCGCAGTCTTGGAATGCACTATTGACGACATGAACCCCCAGATCTATGAATACCTTATCGAGACATTCCTAAGCCGTGGGGCGCGGGATGTCTTCTTGACGCCTACGGTCATGAAAAAGAGCAGACCGGGGACGCTCCTCACGGTGCTGTGCGACCCACAATCAGCGGCCCACTTCGCGTCGGACATTATGACGGAAACCACCAGCATCGGTGTGCGATTGCGGATCGACACCCGGCTCAAGGCTGATCGCTATCTCAGTCTCGTGGAGACGGAATATGGCCCAATCCGCTTTAAGGTCGCGGCTCGAGATGGCACGGCGCTCAATGTGTCGCCCGAATACGAAGATTGCAAGCGGGTCGCACGGGAGCAAAACCTTCCCCTCAAAGAGGTGATGGACCGAGTGCGAATAGCGGGCTACGACATGAAAATCGTGGCTCTACGCTCGGAAGAGCCGGAGAAACACGGGGGTTCATGACGGCAGGGGGTGGACCCCACCAGGAACCCCACTCGAGGATGTTCTTTCATTAGCGCTATGGTGATACAACCTCCTAGTACCGATGAACAAGGGCTCCAGGAAAATCTCTTGAGTCTCTGCGCCATATCGGATGTGACTCAAAGGGGTTTTGCCTTGGTGAGGCGTCTCTGGGCCCTTCCGGACGAAAAGGTCATTGAGGCGATTCACACAATCCAAACCAAGGCGCACCAGCGGAGTGAGGGCTACACCTCATTATACAACGGGTTGATGCGATCTTCGGCGCTACGGGGCATCCTGGGACCGGATCGGCTCTGTAAACTCACGGCCATGTGTAAGGAACGTGACGCATCGAGCATCCTGCCGCTCCTGACGGAATCCACCTCAGCCGACGCCCGCGGTTTCGAGCAACCATTCCTAGACTCCGGTCTCAAGGATCTGCCGTTGGGCATGCGAAAAGCCTTGGCTCGACGTCCGGATTTCGCAATGATCCAGCGCATTGCAAAGGATCAAGAGTATAGGGTGGTGCGGGTCCTGCTGGATAATCCGCGGCTTATTGAAGCGGACGTCATCAAGATTGGGGCGACACGACCCACATCACCCAAGGTGATCGAGGAAATCTTCAACAATCGAAAGTGGATTTCCAGGCACAGGGTCAAGAAGGCCCTCATTCTGAACCCGCACACTCCGCTTAACATTTCGCTGCAGTTACTCACGTATATGAACGTCTGCGATCTAAGGCAAATCCTTGACAGATCGGATTTACACCCCCAGCTCATGGAAGAAGGCGGCGCACGCCATGCGGAAAAGTCCCTTTCCTTTGAGGCTTATACGTTGGACAATGTGGATTGACTCATGCTGAAAACCATCCTTACTACGTCGCTAGTGGCCCTCGTGTATCTTTGTCTCTTCGTCATATTCTTCTCACCGAGCATTTATGCGTTCTGGATCTATCTCGTAGGCCGTAAGGTTAAGTTCAAGAAGACGGGGCGTATGCTGCGGACCGCTTTAACCGCCCTTATGGTAAACATTCTCGTGGTGTGCGTCTTGGTTCATGCAGCGTTTAACTTCGTTGTGCCTAAAAAGGTAGCGGACATGGAAAAGCTCATCGATCATTCCATTACGAACGCCAAGGCCGCGCAGGAGAAGTTTTTCGCCGCGAATGGACGGTACTACTCCTTGGGACCGGTTCGCGGGCCGTTCAAAGACGCTTACGGCGCTGCGGTGGAAGAAAACGTCGTCGTCCAGGTGGAACCCGTCTGGAAGGTGGGCGAGCCCAAGGAGTCCTTTCAGGCATACGCCGTGCACATGTGGACGGATAAGGTGCTCGCCGCGTCCACGGATTCCAACGGCCCGCAAGTGGTTACAGACCCTGAGCTGCAAGCGAAGATACGGTCACGTCTCATCCACAGCGTCAAGTAATCGAGGTCTCACACCTGAATATTACTGGTGCATGCATCCATCTTCTGTTCACACAGGTCGAGTGGAGAAAAACAGTCGCGCCGAATACGGCGGTGTGATAGCATACGCTGCGTTTGAACGAATACCGTGAAGCCGGAACGCTCCGACTCGCAGGGCTACGCCTACTATTGGGCGCCCTGTGTTGTGTCGGCGCATGCAGGGTTATATGCGTTGGATACCGACAAGAGACCTCCTGGAGAAGTATTTCAAGATATATTCCCATGAGTCTGCAAACTTTCTCTGGATCTCCTTAATATCCTTCAGTATATTCTTCGTCACCGCCCTGTTCCGCAATTATGTGGATACGGCTTTCCTCAAGCGCTTCGGCGCAAGCTACATCCCCACCATGCTGGTCATAAACGCGGGGCTCACCTTTGTGTTTATGGCGCTCATGAATAGGCTGGGACGCCGTTTTCAGGATTATAGTCTGCTGGCGTGGAGTCTTGCGGGATATTCTTTTGCGTCCATCTCCATATACATTGTCATTAAAGGCGATTACGGCTTCGTTCACCTTGTCTACCCCGTGCTCTATCAGCTGCTGTATCTGCTCGATTCCATACTGCTCGTTTATCTCTGGAATATAGCCGGTGATCTCTTTGACGCACGTCAAGGTAAGCGCGTCTTCCCCATGATAACCGCAGCGCAGGTCTTGGGCTCGACCCTCGGGAGCTTCTTCACGAAGCCGTTCACCCTTTGGGTGGGTCAAGATGCGGTTTTGTTGCTGTTCGGCTTTGGTTGTCTTGCCGTGGCGGTGTATCTTTCCCTTACTGCTTCAGGCATGTTTCGCGCTCATCCGACCACGATCGCCCCCAAATCTACGGCTAAGGTTGTGCGGCTGCGGGAAATACCGGAACTTATGAAGCGATACCCGGTCATCAGGTATCTTATTATAACCGGACTTATTCCGAATATATTGCTGCCTATCTTTTTCTACCAGTTTAGTGTCATTTCCAACGCTACATTTACAACAGAACAAAGCTTAATAGGTTTTCTCAGCGTTTTTCGCGGTGTAACTACATTTACAACATTTGTGCTGCTGTTTTTTGTAGGCAGAGTTTACACTTCATTGGGGATAGCGAACTCATCGCTGATCCAGCCGCTCAACTTTGCGTTGGTTTTCGGCGGCTTGACTGCGTCTTTTCATATTGTCGTGGCCGCTTACGGCCAGTTTTCCTCAATTCTCGTGCAGCGAGCTATTGCGGGACCGGTCAATAAAATCCTCTACAGCATTATTCCCGGAGACCTGGCGATATGGAGTCGCACATTCATCCGCGGGACCGTGTTGAAAGTAGGGATGCTCACCGGGTCACTCACCATGATTATTCTGCGGCCGGTAATTTCCGTGCGGATGCTCGCTGTGGTGGCCCTTGTCCCGGCGCTATACTGGATATGGGAGACATGGGTGTTTCGGCGTCGGTACAAGACGGTGCTCAAACAAGTCATCGTTGAAAAGCAAATCGACTTCGATCACGTGGATTCCATGCCTCGATTCGATAGTGGTGGGGCGGCCATGGACACCGGCGCCCTGATGAACCGCACTCCCACACCCAGCCCAGTCAATCGTGGTGATTCCGTGTGTTCCATGACCGCGACGACGGCGTTGAGGATGCTTTCGGACGGAAATTGCGACGCCCGCGCCGAAGCAGCCGTCTCCTTTGTCGCCTCGCAGGATCTGCGTGCCGTGAGTAAACTCACCCATATGCTCGACGACCCCGATGACGAGGTGCGTAAGGCGGCCATCGAGGCGCTTACCGCATATGGCGAAAAGATCCTACCCTTCCTGGAAGTATGCCTTATGGAAGCGGCCCCGCGCACCAAGCAAAGCATCCTGGAGGTGATTCGGCTTTCCGGTATGGAAGGTTTCGAGATTGTGCCGTTTCTCGGTAAGGAACTTGCCTCGGCCTACAACACGTTGATCCACTACCGCTGTATCGACAAGATGAACGGTAGCTTGGGCGTGTCCATGCTTAAGCAACATCTTATCGAGCTGAACGAAGAAACGCTTAGGCTGGTGTTTTACGCCCTATGGGTGAACCACGCCGATATGCGACTTATGTATCAGGCCCTCAAATCGGAAACCGCATCCATTGCCATCGAGTTGATAGAAACATCCATTCGACGAGAACTCATCCCCTATCTCCTGCCCCTCATCGACGACATTCCCGTCGCCGAGAAGATCGAGCGAGGTCGTAAGGTGCTGCCCCTGGTACGTTACGCTACCTCCGAACGGGTCATGACGCTGCTCGTGGACTCCGAAGATCCCCTCTCCAGGATGCTGGCGCTCTTCGTCATCGCCGAAGGAGAAGCCGCGGAAACGGAAGTGTTCATCCCCATCATAGAATCGCGACTCAATGACAAGTTTGCCTTTGTTCGCGATGTAGCTCAATATGCGATCGACAAGAGTTACGGAAAGGGAACGGAAATGCCCGACATCGTGACCAGGATGCAGAAGCTGAAAGAATTCAACATCTTTGAAGGTATGGGCGTGAGGGAACTCCACGCCATAGCCTCGGTTTTAACCACGGAAATATTCGAACCCGGCGTCGTCATGATCCGCCAGGGCGAAGAGAATTCCTCAATCTATCTCATCGTTTCCGGGAAGATCGCGATATTCGATAACTACGGCGAAGAGAACCGGAGGGAAAAGGCGACTCTAGGCGCGGGTAACTTCCTCGGCGAACTAAGCCTGTTCACCGGGCTTCCTCCGAACGCCACATGCGTGGCTACGGAGCAAACTCAAGCCTACATCCTGAGACACCATCAATTCCAAGAAATCATGAGGGTTTATCCCCAAATCGGCATCAACCTGTGCCGCTTCTTCACCTTGAAACTTCGCCAAGTGCAATACTGATACTGCCGGCTCTTTTATTCACGAATCGGAAAAAAGCACCTTATGACCTGGATTTCAATCTCACCATGACCGCGGTTAAAGCAGCCGGCGTGACCCCTGATACGCGGCTGATTTGTCCCATTGATGTGGGTTTGAGGCGGCTCAGCTTCTCTTTCAGCTCGGTGGAGAGTCCCGGAGCGGCATGGTAGTCAAAGTCCGGCGGCACCATTACCCGTTCGAGCTTCTGGAACTGCTGAACCTCGCGGCGTTGCCGTTCGATGTAGCCCTCGTACTTCACCTTAACCTCGATTTGTCTGGCCGAATCGGGATCCAGGGCGCATTCGATGATTCCGAGACGCATGAGGTCCTGGACGGTGATCTCCGGCCGCTTGAGAAGCTTGGCGCCGGGTATGGAGTCACACAGCTCCGCCCCCCCTCGGGCGAGTATCAGGTCGTTGAGCGCCTTTGAGGGGCTCACCTTGTTCTTTTCCAAGGCCGACAATGTGTGGTGGATGGCCAGCGCCTTCTCCTTGTGTTCGTCATACTGGTCCTTGGAGATCAATCCTATCTCATAGCCCTTTTCCAGGAGCCGTTCCGCGGCGTTGTCTTCTCGAAGGAGCAGCCGATATTCCGCCCGTGACGTGAACATCCGGTAGGGCTCGTTCACTCCTCGGAGTGACAAATCGTCAATGAGCACAGCCATATAAGCTTCCGAGCGGTCAAGAATAAACTCGGGGCGCCCAAGAATCTTGTGAGCGGCGTTGATTCCCGCCCACAGCCCCTGGGCCGCGGCTTCTTCGTATCCCGAGGTGCCGTTGATCTGGCCTGCGAAGTAGAGTCCGTCGAGAATACGGGTCTCCAGGGTGGGTTTTAGACATGTCGGGTTGATGTAATCGTATTCGATGGCGTAGGCCGGCCTCACGATCTCCGCCTTGTCTAAACCGGGAATGGTGCGCACCAGCTCGATTTGGATTTCAGGGGGCAGTGAGTTGCCCAAGCCCTTCAGGTAGACCTCAGTGGTGAACAAACCTTCGGGTTCCACGACAACGGGATGGCGTTCACGTTCGGGAAATCGCGCTATCTTGTCTTCCAAAGAGGGGCAATATCGCGCCGGCTGACCCTGGATGGCTCCGGAATAGAGCGAGGATTTCTTGAGATTTTTCCTGACAAGTTCATGCGTCTTTTCAGTGGTATATGTCCGGAAACAAGATTTTCTTTGAAGAAGCGGCTCGGCTGTGCGTAAGGAAAACGGCCGCACAATGTCGTCGCCTGCGTCCTCGAACATCCCCGAGCAATCCACAGTAGAGCCCTTGAGCCGAGGCGGAGTGCCCGTCTTGAAGCGAGCCGCAGGAAACCCGAGACTCCTCAGGTGTTCAGCCAAGCGGACGGAAGGGAACTCACCGCTGCGACCGGCGCCGTATGCGGAAGCGCCCACGTGAATCATGCCGTCCAAGAACGTTCCCGCTGCTACAATGACGGCCTTAGCTTCCACTTCGTAACCGCATCGCTCCAGGACGCCCAAGACGGCGTTTTCTCTCACAAGTAGGCCCTCTACCATCTCTTGGCGGATAAGCAGACAGGACTCAGCCTCGATGGCTGATTTCATCGCTCGGGAATAGAGCACTCGGTCGCACTGCATTCTGGAACCCTGAACCGCGGGTCCTTTGGCTGCCCCGAGGAGTTTATACTGGATACAAGAGGCGTCCGCGGCTCGCCCCATTTCACCGCCTAAGGCATCGAGTTCCTTCACTAAATGGCCTTTCCCAAGGCCGCCGATGGAGGGATTGCAAGGCATAAAACCGATGGAGTCCGCGTTGAGAGTGTAGAGCCAGGTTGATAATCCGAGGCGCGCGCACGCGAGCGCAGCCTCACAGCCAGCGTGTCCACCTCCGATAACGATTACGTCAAGTTGGTTGTATTTAATCATGTAATTTATCAGCTTTTTTGGCCCTTGGGTGTGTACCCTCTAGTTTCATATTATTGCTTAAGCTATTGGAATATTTATCCGGTAATCTCGCCAAACCGGGCTGCGCGCTCATAGCGGCTCGCAAATCGGGAGGAGAAGCGCCTAAATTTGCGAGAAGTTACTTTAACTCTTCAGGACAACGGGTTGACTGAACACAACCTTTACTATTGTTCCATTTGTTGTTCTTAAAGTCGGTTATCACATTAAACATAACAATCAACATCATTTTTTGCATTCACCTACTGTAAATTCATCAACTTTGGGTTGACTGAAACATCTCATTTTGATAACCTACATTCAATAAATTTTGGAAATTACCGGATTTAGAAGATCTCTTTCAAAGGAGTTAGGGTATGGTTACACGTATACTTTATGTCGTCGCTTTGTTCGCAGCGCTGCTCGTCTTGGCCGCTCCCGTGGTATCAAACGCTTCGTATTGCGGTCCCAGCGGGTGCGCTCCTCGCTACCCGATGCAGGCCCCGGCAATGGCGATGCCTGGTCCTCCCACTGTTATGGGACCTGCGCCCATGGCATGTATGCCGAGTTGTCCGCCTCCGTGCGCTCCGCCCCCTTGTGGTCCCCAGGTGAGCGGGTTCAATCCCTTATCCGCCGTGTTTTCGGTAATTACGTTGCCGTTCCGGCTTATAGGCGGGGCTTTCTCAAGCCGTCAGTCTTGCCAACCCGCCTTTTGCCCGCCCCCGGGATGTATGCCCATGTGCCCGCCTCCCATGTGCGGTCCTCAGCCCATCGCCAAGTGCAAGCCTGTGAAAAGCTCCAGAATGGGCGCTCCGATGATGGCTTATTAAGAATGTGTCGTCTCTCCCGACCGGGCGCTGCGGCGCCCTCTTCCTCCACAGGAACTATGGAGAAACCATAGCTGCTCACCGGAAGCGGCTTAAACACTCGGACTTTTGTGATCCTTAACCGGAGCGAAGATAATTTGCGCTTCGGTATTCGCTAAGGTTGGACCCTTGAATGCTCGGTGAAACCTATGACGGATTTACATGTGAAGGGAACGGCCGGCTGCGGCTGGTTCCCTCTTTTTTTACAAAATAATCATTCTCTTGATCGCCGATACAGCGGCCTCAGGGTCGTCGGTGCACTGAAAAAGGTCCAGGTCGTCAGGGCAGATCAGACCGTGCTTCATGAGCATGGTTTTTTTTATCCACGCCAGCAGATCCTTCCAATAATCCTTACCTAACAGAATAACGGGGAAGGGCTTGATGCGCTGCGTTTGTATGAGGGTCAGCGATTCAAACAGCTCGTCCATGGTGCCGAACCCACCGGGTAAGATGATGTATGCCACCGCATATTTCACGAACATGACCTTGCGTATGAAAAAATAGCGAAACTGCACCTTGATGTTGGCGTAAGGGTTCGACGCCTGCTCTTTCGGCAGGTGAATGCACAGGCCCACCGACTTCCCGTTCGCCTCGGAGGCCCCGCGATTCGCCGCCTCCATCGCGCCTGGACCGCCGCCGGTGATGACGGAGAAGCCGTTTTCCGCCAAGAGCCTGCCCGTGGTCCTGCCGAGTTCGTATACCGGATGCGCCTCGGTGATGGACGCAGATCCGAATACGCTCACCGCCGGCTGGATATCCGCCAGCGCATCAACGCCTTCCACAAACTCGGATATTATCCGGAATATTCTCCAGCTTTCCTTGATATTAAAATCGTCGATGAGGTACTGTTTTTCCGACATAAAGGAATTCCTTCAGATGAGCCGCCGTTTAGCCGACTGCCCGGTATTGCAGCGCGTGGCCATTTTGGTCAATGGTACTTTCTCTCGGCAAAACGGAGCTTTGAGGCCTCTCCATTCCGGCGCCGTTACGATTGCATAAGGAAGTGAAGATCTTATGCCGTGACCGGGCCTATGTCAACGCTCCGGGTTCGCCGAAAAGCGGGTCCCTCGTGGATAGCCGCCGACGGCTCACGCGCAGCGGTTTATCTTGAGTGAACCGCTGCAGGCGCACTCTGCGCACATATTGCGGCGGATTAGGAACTCTGATAGATTGAGAAGTTACACGACGCTCGGCTGCCTCTCGGTCACGGATCTCGAATACTCGCCGTCCAACTCACGAGAGGCCCCAGGTCGTAGGTTCCATTCGACGTACACCAGTACAAGGAGTTCTTTCGAGAAAGACTCCGGGAGCGCTCTATGAAGAAATCCAGGGTCGGCGTCGCGCTGCTGTTCATTGTCTTTTTTATAGCGGGATTTGTGCTCTTGCTCGTCGCTTTAGTTGATTCCGATAAAGACAAGGAAGGCTCCGGGCTGATCAGTCTATTCGACTTCGGAAATAAGGTCGGGGTGATTACCATTGAAGGTACCATCACCAGCGCGGACGAAACTCTTAAGCAACTTCGGAAGTACAAGAAACGCTCCTCCATCAAGGCCATTCTGCTGCGGATAAATTCACCGGGCGGCACGGTGGCTCCCGCTCAGGAAATTTATGCAGAAATTGCGAAAGTGAAAAAGAAAAAACCCGTCGTTGTGTCTATGGAAACCGTCGCCGCATCCGCAGCGTATTACATAGCGAGTAACGCGGACGAAATCGTGTGTTCCCCCGGCACCATCACCGGGAGCATCGGCGTTATCATGATGCTGCCCGACATCCAGAAGGTAATCAACAAGATCGGGGTGGACGTGGCGGTCATTAAGGCCGGCAAATACAAGGATATAGGATCGAGTTTTCGCCCTCTCTCCGAAGAAGAACGAAGCATCTTGGAGAACTTTGCCGCCGAAGTCCATGAGCAATTTATCTCGGATGTCGTCGCCGGTCGCAAAGATAAGGCCGATGAACAGCTCATTCGCTCCGTAGCGGACGGCCGTTTCTTCACGGGCCAACGGGCAAAGGAGCTCAAGTTGGTTGACACCATGGGCAATTTCTTCGACGCAGTGAAGATCGCGGCGGAACGCGGCGGTATCAAGGGCGACCCTGAACTTGTGTATCCCAAGAAACGACTCGAAGGATACATGGATCTGCTGACGGAGTCGTTCGTGGGTTCCGTCAGGAAAGCCGCGGGAACTCTCGATGCGCAGCCCCAGGCCCCCGTCGTCCGCTGATCGTATACCAATACGCGACCAAAGAAGCGCCGGCGGGTGAAACCTAACTGTGCAAATAGCTTCTCAGGCTCACTCATTTGCAGCCGAATTAGTAATTTCCCGGTTGATCCCCGAAATCTTTCTTCGGCGCCTCGATAATGGAGTAACTCTATGGAAATACCCGAATCTTTAACCTTTGACGATGTGCTGCTCAAACCGTGCTACTCCGAGGTTCTGCCTCATCAGGTGGATGTGCAAACGCAGCTTACTCGTGAAATTAGTCTCAATATCCCCCTGGTGAGCGCCGCCATGGACACGGTCACCGAGTCGGAAATGGCTATCAGTCTTGCTCGGCAAGGCGGCCTGGGCATCATCCACAGAAACCTGGGTATGAAAGAACAAGCCCGCGAAGTGGACCGCGTGAAACGGTCGGAGTCGGGTATGATCGTTGATCCCATCACAATCCACCCCGACCAGCATATCTCCGATGCCCTGGCTCTCATGAGCAAGTATCGGATTTCCGGTGTACCGGTAACCGTGGACGGCTACCTGAAAGGGATTCTCACCAACAGAGACCTACGCTTCATGGAAAACCTCGATATGCGGGTCGATGAAGTCATGACCAAGGACAATCTCGTCACGGTTGACGAGCGCATCGGCATCGAGGAATCGAAAACGCTTCTCCACAAGCACCGCATTGAAAAGCTCCTTGTGGTGGACAAAGACAACCGTCTGAAGGGCCTCATCACCATCAAAGACATCGAGAAGGCTATTACGTATCCAAACTCCGCAAAGGACGCCTTCGGGAGATTGCGTGTGGGTGCGGCCGTGGGCGTAGGCCCCGACCGTGAGGAACGTGTGGCGCACCTGCTTCGTCGAGGTGTGGACGTCATTGTCGTGGATACCTCCCACGGGCACTCAAAGAATGTCATAGAGACCATCAAGCTGCTGAAGAGCAACTTCGGCGACATACAGATCATCGGCGGCAATGTGGCGACTCCGGAAGCGGTCGAGGATCTGGTAAAGGCCGGCGCCGACGGCGTAAAATTGGGCGTTGGACCGGGTTCCATCTGCACTACCCGCATCGTGGCAGGGGTCGGCGTTCCGCAGATCTCGGCTATCATCGAATGCGCCAAGGTAGCGGATAGATTGGGCGTGCCCCTGATCGCGGACGGCGGCGTAAAGTACAGCGGCGACATCACCAAGGCCCTTGCCGCAGGCGCCAGGACCATCATGGTGGGCGGATTGCTCGCCGGAACAGACGAGAGCCCGGGTGAAATGGTGTTGTACCAGGGTAGATCCTATAAATCATATCGCGGTATGGGCTCCCTCGAAGCTATGAAAGAAGGCTCTAAGGACCGCTACGGCCAACACGAGGGCGTCCCCGAGCAGAAGCTTGTCCCCGAGGGCATCGTCGGTATGGTGCCGGCTAAAGGCCCCGCGTCACAGTCCGTAAACCAGCTCATAGGCGGACTCAGGGCCGGTATGGGCTATCTGGGGGCAACGGATCTCGCCGACCTGCGCGCAAAAGCCCAGTTTATCAAGATTTCTTCTGCGGGACTCAGAGAATCCCATGTTCATGACGTAGTTATAACCAAAGAGGCTCCGAATTACCGCATCGAGCGAAGCGTCTGACGTCTTTTCCGTAGAAGAGACAAGCATTAGATGAAGGCTTTCAGCCGGAAGCCTTCACTACAGAGTGCGAAAGAACTTCGGAGCCATGGCTTTTCGCACTCCACAAAACAAGCGCAGGTACGTGGGGTTTCATCGCCACATGCGCTCAAGGACGAGCTATGGTAGACGTTCTGGTATTTGGAGCCTCCGGATATACGGGTATTGAACTGATTCGTCTCTTAGCGGCCCATCCCGATGTGAAGATCACCGCCGGCAGCTCCCGCCAATGGGAGGGCAAGCGTGCGAGCGAAATGTTCCCCTTTGTCTCAGCCGGCAAGGATTTTCCCTTGCATTCTCTCGAAGAGTTGAGCCACGAATGTCCGGGTGAAATAGCTTTTCTCGCGCTGCCGCACGGCGAGTCCGCCCCGGCCGCTCGGAAGCTCCTGGATGCCGGACTCAAAGTGATCGACCTCTCAGCGGATCTTCGGCTCAACGACTCGGAGGTCTACGGCGCATGGTACGGCCCGCACAAAGACCCGTCGCTCCTGCCGCATGCGGTCTATGGTCTGCCGGAGATCAACCGCACAGCCGTTACGGGCGCTCGACTGGTGGCGAACCCAGGCTGCTATCCCACCACGGTGCTGTTGGGATTGGCGCCGCTGGTAGGCTGCGAGGCCGTGGACATCAGCCGCCCCATCGTGGACGCCAAGTCGGGTATCTCAGGCGCCGGCCGTGGGACCAAGCTCATTACCAGCTTCTGTGAGAGCGGCGAGAGTTTCAAGCCATACGGCGTGCTTCGGCATCGCCACATCCCCGAGATGGAACAAGAGCTCTCAAAGCTCGCCGGCCGTGAGATAGTAGTGAGGTTTACTCCGCATCTTATCCCCGTGAGCCGCGGTATGGTAAGCACGATCTATCTGCCGCTCACTCAATCCGTCACCGGTGATGAACTGAGAGAGCGCTTCATTGCGGCCTATCGAGACGAGCCGTTCCTCCGTGTCCTGCCGGCGGGCGTGTTCCCGGACACGGCGCTGGTGAAGGGCTCGAACCAGTGCCATGTGGCCGTCGAGGTGGACGACCGCACGAACACGGTGATAGTCATGACCTGTCTGGACAATCTTGTGAAGGGCGCCTCGGGCGCCGCTGTCCAGAACATGAACCTGGTGGCCGGGTTCGAAGAAACAGCGGGACTGTCGGGATACCCAATGTTTCCGTGACGGGAATGGAACACTAGATCTCCCGAGGGGACCAAGCCAAGATAGTCGCCGTTCACCTACGTAGATCAACCACTTGTAATCAGGTGAACGGTTACCGCATTACACTCTCACGTCGTGGTTAGTTCAGATACGGCCACACGTTCAGGAGGCTTTCATGGCCGAACATCCAAAAATCGGCGTTGACCTGGGCCTGACGGCCGAAGAAAAAGAACAGCTCAAGACAATTGCTCGCACCGTCATCAGAAACAAGGTTGAAGGCAAACCCGTTCCGCATTTTGAGCCCGGCACGGATAAGCTCCGTGAGACTCTGGGGGCCTTTGTCACCATACAAAAGCAAGGTATGCTTCGGGGTTGCATCGGCGCAATTCAAACCGACCGCCCCATTTACAAGACCATCGAAGAAATGGCCGAATCTGCAGCCTTTCGGGATCCGCGCTTTATACCCATACGCAAAGGCGAACTCGACGAATTGGAAGTGGAGATCTCCGTGCTGACTCCGCTGGAACTCATCGACGATCCCGAGCGGATCGAAGTGGGCAAGCACGGCCTCTTGATTCGCCGGGGTTACGCTTCCGGGCTTCTGCTGCCTCAAGTGGCGGCCGAACGCAATTGGGACAAAATCACCTTCCTCGAAGAAACCTGCCGAAAGGCGGGACTCCCCAACGACACCTGGAAGGACAAGGACACGGATATTTATGTCTTCTCCGCAGATGTCTTCTGAGAACCATGCTCCGGCCGATCCTCACAAGGCGGTCGTCCTCTTCTCGGGAGGTTTAGACTCAGTTCTGGCGGTCCATTTGACCCGGCTGCCGGGGATCTCCGTGACCGCCATCCACTTCACATCCCCTCTTTCCCAGGCGGACCGCGGCAGAGACGGCGCCCAGGTGACCGAAGCCGCACGGGAAATCGGCGTGGAGTTGGTGTTCCTCCCTAAGGACGCTGAATTCCTCGAATTGGTCCGGAACCCACGCTACGGTCGCGGCAAGAACATGAACCCCTGCATAGATTGCCGCATTCACACGCTACGCAGCGCCAAGGCCTACATGGAGCGCATCGGCGCGAGCTTCATCGTCACAGGCGAGGTGGTCGGCCAGCGGCCCATGTCGCAGGGTAAGAACACCATGCGCATGATCGAGAAAAGGGCCGACTGCGACGGGATTGTCTTGAGGCCGCTGTGCGGCGCATTCCTCCCCCCGACACGCATGGAAATCGAAGGGGTTATTGACCGGGAAAAGCTGCTCTCCATAGCGGGTCGAGGCCGCAAGGCCCAGTTGAAACTCGCCCATGAACTGGGACTCACCAAGTTTGCTGCGCCCGCGGGTGGATGCCTGCTTACGGATCGTATCTTCTCCCGTAAGGTGCGAGACCTGTTGGCTCACACGCTCGATCCGTCACGAGATGACCTGGACCTGTTGCGCATTGGTCGCCACATACGGATTCGGCCGGACCTCAAGTTCATCGTGGGTAGGGACGAGTCCGAAAATATGCTCCTGGAACGGCTAAAAGAACAAGGCGTGTTCTTCGAGTCACCGGACTTCTCAGCGCCTGCGGTTCTCGTTCGAGGCGTTCCTACGGAAGCGGAAAAGCGCCTCATAGCGTCCGTGTTGCTGCGCTACACAAAGGCCGCCGCACGGGGAACTTCCATTGTAATTGAGGATGCCGGCAAACGCGAACGCTTTCCCGTGAGCCATGTTGTGGACGAAGAGTGGCTCAAAGAGCGTACGATTTGATACACAGGTCACGTATTTAAGATGAACGAGCCGCAAAAACGATTTTCTCGTCTCACCCCCTCCTAAGCGCTCATTTTATTTGAATGCTATGCTCCGATGATCGGGCAGAAATGTCGGTCGCCGCCGGGGATTGCGGAAGCGACGGTCTTCCGTGAACGCTCACTCTGCTTCCAGTAGGGACAAAGAACCCCCTTCAGCTTCCTGATTCCTTTCAAAAAATTATTGACGTTTTTTGAAATAAAGATTCCATCAGCCCTACTTTCTATGGTATGCTACTATATTATCTTGTCAAGTCGAAAAAGTAAAAGCCCTACTGGAGCGGGCTAGCGCGCCGTGTAAGCCTACCATTCATGGAGAGACCCGCACGCCCTGCGGAAACACCCCGGACGTAAATCGCCCCTGCGGTAGTCAGGCGGGGAAAAGCTCCAACCTCATGCCGCATCTGGGAAAGTTCGTCGGCACATAGACGGCGGCGAAACAAGAATTCTCGCTGCCCATTCTAATACGAATGCGCAATAAAAGAAGTAATATTGGAGAGAACCTTCTTGAAAGAAGTTTCTCCCCAAACCCCTCTCCAAGAACTTTCAAAATAGCCGCAAGTGCCTTTTCTCAAGGAGAAAAAGCCACTTGCGGTGAATTTAAACATTCTTTCATAGTAGTTAGGGAAACCTGCTCTTACAAAAATGTCCTTCACCTATATTCCTCGTTCGACAGCACATTGGTATTATACCAATGCTTAAACACAGAAGTACTATCGGAGAGAACCTTCCTGAAAGAGAGGATGAGTCCCAAGTCCCTCTCCAAGAACGACCATGACTTATTGTCACAACGAAGCATGAAACTCTCGTCTTGTTTTTGTGGGGAATCATGACATTTTTGATAGTACTAAACTAACAATAGAGGTTGCCATGTCCCCACGGACAGATGAGACCAGTAGAGTTGTCCACCCCGTTTGCTGCGGATTGGATGTTCATACGAAGAGCATCGCCGCTTCCCTACTCTGGGAGAATAAAAACGGTCGAGAGCGGTTGGAACGAAAAGAGTTCGGGACCGTGACGGACGACCTCATTTCCATGAGGTAGCGGCTCCTAAACTACGACTGTTCGGTCGCGGCCATTGAGAGCACCGGGGTGTATCGGCATTCGGTCCACCACGTGTTGGAACACTCCGTCGCAGTGGTGTCGGCCAATCCGAAGCACATCAACTCGCGTTCCACACCCTCATGGGTACTGAGTTGTGAACTTAGTAGGTTGACAGTCAATTGAGTAAAATATTAGGTGCTTGGACATTACTTTTCATCGTGATATGTAAATAGGAGCCCTCCGGGAGGTTCCCATGACCGATCACTCGTTGCTGTTTTTCAGTCCTTGCACCCATTTCAACCGTGCGCCTTGAATATGCGCTCCCGCCATGAATGCGTCGTCCAATTTGGCGCCCGAAAGGTTGACTCCGGTCAGAATTGTCTCGAACAGGTTCGCGCCCGTAAGGTTTGCGCCAAACAGGTTCGCCATTGAGAGATTCGCCTCGGATAAGTCGCACATGGTGAGGCGCGCCCAAGCCAAATCCGCTTGAGATAAGTTCGAGTCGGACAGATCCGCGCCGGAGAGATTGCATTTGCGGAATACAGCCGAATGCAGGTCAGCCGAGCGAATTTTGGCTCCGGCAAGCCATGCTCCAGTGAAATCACATCCTGAAAGGTTCGCCTTACTTAGGTCCGCCAGACCAAGACGCGCCCCCACCAAATTGGCTTTGGAGAGATTCAGACCGCTCAGGTCAGCTTCGGCAAGCTCAACGCCGTTTGCCACGGCTGTTTCAAGAAAAGCGGCCGACGAATCGGCTTCTCCGTGCAAAATGATCTCACGTGTGTATCGGTTCTTGATCTCGACCAGCATGTGTTTCAGCGCTCCGACGCTCGCGGTAAGCAGCGTCCGGAAATCCTCTTGTTTTTGCGGCGTCCAGGTCGCCTCTCGTGGGCATCCGGTGAGTATGACGACGGCGCTCTATTGAATCATACTCGAGTCGTGACCGGAGGCAAAGGCATATTGCCGGATATGGACGGTGTGTCGCTCAATATCCACAGCAGGAGCGGCGTGACGTCGGTCGGCAAACTCTCTTACCCCAGTTCCACACTCGTGTTTTCCGGCGACGTGGCCTCTTTTGATCGCACTGTTGTAAAGCGACTCAGGGCCACGTAAAAGATGGGCGTGAAAAATAGCCCGAAGAACGACACACCCAACATTCCACTGAACACCGCCGTACCTACGACCTGACGCATTTCATACCCTGCGCCCGTCGAAACCACCAAGGGAAGCACTCCCAAGATAAAGGCGAACGATGTCATGAGAATAGGGCGAAGTCTATGGCGAGAGGCCTCGACCACCGCTGTGTGGGCGCTTTTTCCCGATCGCTCGGCGACGGTGGCGAACTGTACGATGAGAATAGCGTTCTTGCACGCAAGGCCTACGAGCACCACAAACCCGATCTGCGTGAGTATGTTGTTGTCCATGCCGCGCAGCCATACGCCGGCAATGGCGAACAGCAAGCATAGAGGGACAATTAGTATGACGGCGAAGGGTAAGGCCCAACTTTCATACTGAGCGGATAACGTCAGGAACACGAACAAGACGCATAGCGGGAAGATGAAGAGGGCCACGTTTCCTGCCAGCCGCTCTTGATACGCCAGATCCGTCCATTCAAAGGCCATCCCTGGGGGTAAAATTTCCGAGGCCAGCCGCTCCATCACGGCAATAGCTTGCCCTGAACTAAAGCCCGGGACTGTGGAGCCACTCACGTCCGCAGCCGGATACAAATTAAAGTGAGTAATGCGGTCCGGTTGGGATTGGTCTTCCACGCGTACGAGTGAACCCAAGGGCACGATGGCCCCTGTGCTGCTTCTCGTTTTCAACTGAGATATGTCCCGTCGACTATTGCGGAAATCGGCGTCAGCCTGCGCGGTCACGCGATATGTGCGCCCCAAGAAATTGAAATCATTTACATAGATGGACCCTAAATACACCTGAAGCGTGTCGAATACATTCTCCAGAGGAACATGGAGCATAGCGGCCTTAGTGCGATCAATGTCCAGATATAGCTGCGGAGTGTTCGCCCGAAACATCGAGTAGACCTGAAAAAGGCCCGGTTCCTTGTTGGCTGCGGCCACGAGAGCGGTCGCCGCGCTTTCCAATCTCTGGTAATCGGCCCCTGAACGGTCTTCCACCTGAAGTCTGAAGCCGCCGCCTGTGCCGATGCCCGGTATGGGCGGTGGTTTAATCACCACGATGTTGGCGTCCTGAATGTGGGACATGCGCCGCCGCAAATCCATGACGATTTCATCGGCGGTTAATCCTTTCTTTGCTCGGGCTGCTGAATTCTGAAGCGGCGTGAAGATCGCGGCTGCGTTGGAACTCTGTGTTCTTGTGGCTCCGGAGTAGCCCACCACAGAAACCGTATGCGCAACTCCAGGCGTAGCAACCGCAATTTTAGTGGCCGCCAGCGTAACATCGTTTGTGCGATACAAAGACGCGCCGCTGGGAAGCTCAAGGCTAATTATAAGATACCCTTGGTCCTGACTCGGCACAAACCCAAACGGCACTTGGGTGAAACTATAGTACGTTAAGCCGATGAGCGCTACATACACTACCAAACCGATACCTATGGATCGCACGATGCGAGCCACCACGGCGCTATACAAGGACGCGGACCGCTCAAATACCCTGTTGAAGCCTCGGAAAAACCAGCCGAACAGCACATTGCTTATCCGACTCAGGCCCGTCTTGGAATTGGTTTTGGGCTTGAGCAGCAATGCGGCGACGGCGGGGCTGAGCGTCAACGACACGAACGCCGAAATAATGGTGGATACGGCGATGGTGAGGGCAAACTGACGATAAAATTGCCCGCTAATGCCCCCAAGGAACGCTGTTGGGATGAACACGGAACTCAAGACGAGCGCAGTGGAGACCACCGCGGAGCCCACTTCGTCCATAGCCTTATGCGTAGCGGCTCGCGGCGATAGGCCGGCTTCCATATTGCGTTCGACATTCTCCACGACCACAATGGCGTCATCAACGACAATGCCGATGGCAAGCACCAATCCAAAGAGAGACAAGTTGTTAAGCGAGAAGTTGAGCGCCCACATGACGGCAAAGGTGCCGATGAGCGATACGGGAATCGCCAAAAGCGGGATAATTGTGGCGCGCCACGATTGGAGAAAAATGAAGATGATAAGTGTAACGAGAAGAGACGCTTCCGCTAGTGTGCGGTAAACTTCCGTAATAGATTCCTCAACGAAAAGGGTGGGATTGTGAGCGATCGTGTATTCCAGCCCCGGTGGGAACGCCTTGCTCAATTCCTTAATTTTTGCGATAACGCGATGGGAGGTGGCCACGGCGTTGGACCCGGGAAGCTGAAAAATTCCCAAACCCACTGCAACTTGGCCATCCAGATAGCTGTTCTGAGAATAATCCATGGCTCCAAGCTCCACCCGCGCCACATCCCGCACCCGAACGAGGCGATCATTCTCACCCGATTTGACGATGATCTCCTCGAATTGTTCAGGTTTCTGCAAGCGCCCCAACGTCGTTACGGGAACTTGTAACGAGGTTGGATTGCCCAGCGGGGGCTGCCCGATGATACCGGCAGCGACCTGCACATTTTGTTGGCGTAGGGCCTGCACCACATCAGCGGCCGTGAGATTGACCGCGGCTAACTTCCCGGCGTCCAGCCAAATGCGCATGGCGTACTGACGAGCGCCGAAGATAGTAATGTCCCCGACACCTTCTATACGCAGGAGAGTATCTCGTATGGGCGTGGTAGCGTAGTTCGTCACGTAAAGCTGGTCATGCGTGCCTTTGGGTGAATAGAGATGCGCCACAAGAAGCAGGTCCGGGGAGCGCTTGAGCGTGGTGACGCCGATTTGTCGCACCTCGGTAGGGAGCTGCGGCAGGGCTACCGCAACGCGGTTCTGAACGAGAACCTGCGCCCTGTCCAGATCCGTGCCCGCCTTAAACGTGATGGTCAAGGTGAGGCCGCCGTTCGCCGTGCTCTGTGACTCCATGTAGAGCATGTCTTCTACGCCGTTGATCTGTTGTTCCAAGGGAGTGGCCACGGTTTCGGCGATTACCTGAGGCGGGGCGCCTGGAAATGGAGCGCTCACCACGATGGTGGGTAGCGCCACCGGCGGATACTGCGATATGGGTAGCTGAATATACGCAATGGCGCCCACGAGCACAATGACGATGGACAGAACCGATGCGAACACCGGGCGGTCAATGAAGAAATGAGTAAAATTCATAATGTATTCATAAGTGGGGGTACCGAAAGCCACCCAATGACTTGAACTCCCGATTACCCAACGGAGCATCGCCTAAAGGCGGTCATGGTTCAAAATTGTATTCCAATTCTCAGGGTCCGGTGTTCGCCGGTTGTATTTGCAACGACGTTCGCGTGGTGTGGGCATCGAGTATGTCGCGCACTTCTTTGGGCACCAAATCCTTAGCGTCGAAAACGAGGGTGGTTTCTTCGGGCTTTACTGTTTGTCCGACTCGCGCCCTTTGAATGCCTCTGATTACCACACGGTCCTGCCGCGACAGTCCTTCTTTTACGACCCTAAGATCCTGTTCTCGGCTTCCAATGACTACATTGCGTCGCTCCACCTTGTTCTCAGAGTTGACTACGTAGGCGATTTTTTGCGCCTGATCCGAAGTAATCGCCTGATCCGGAACTAGAGTCGCCTGGAAAATGCCGCTGGCCGGCACACGCACCCGCACGAACAAACCCGGCCGCAACATACGATCCGGATTGGGCACGATGGCACGCATATTAAGCGTGGCCGTATTCGCGTCGATCCTGTTATCCACAAAATCTATGTGGCCAAGATGCGGATATCCGGATTCATCGCCTAACGCGAACCATATCGGAAACTTTACATTCCGCGGAAGTTTGCCCTCTTGCAAGAGCCTAACCCAACGCAAATGGGCGGCCTCATCAACGGTGAAGTAGCAATATAAAGGATTCAGGGAAACTAGGGTGGTGAGGAGCGTGGACTGCGAGCTGCCTCCATCGATGAGATTCCCCGGTGTCACCAGAACACGGCTGATCTTTCCCGAGATAGGCGCTGTAATCGTCGTAAATTCCAGGTTTAAAGACGCTGCATTGACCGCGGCTTTTGCCGATTGGAGTTCACCCGCAGCCTGACGTTCGGCGGCGAGTTTCTGATCGTATGTTTCTTGGGAGTACGCCTTTTGTTCGAGTAGCTGTTTTGCTCGACCAAGCTCTATCTGGGTAAGCCTTTCCTTTGCCTCAGCCGTGGCGAGTTGACCCTGTGTGCGCTCAAATTCAGCCTGATAGGGCCTGGGATCTATTACAAAAAGCAAATCCCCTTTTTGAACGAAGTCCCCTTCGTTGAATGTTACCGATTGTAAATAACCGCTGACGCGCGCACGAATCTCTACACTGTTGACGGCGGCCAGCCGACCCGTGAAAGTGTTCCATTGGATGATTTCGGCCGACGCGGGATGCGCCACAGTGACTGCTACCGGCGGTTGCGCCCGTGGCGCAGGTTGTGGACGACTACATGCGCTTATAAGAACTGCTGCGCAAAGGCTTACTACAACCGTCGCCCAGTGCACGTTTCCACCTTGAATCGTATGACTTTGCATGTGTATTATCTTCGCCCCGAGGAACACAACAGCGCATGCGGTAGAGAACCCATGAGCGCCGTACGCGCATTCTACTTGGCTTATGTCTTATTTTCGTAGTCTTTAATCGGGCTTGAGGCGCCTCTGAACCCGTCGAGAGTGGAGGTGAGACTAAACTCCTCTCCAGATTCCAATGTATAATTCCAAACGGCTGCAGTGGTCCTAGTGAACCGCTTTCGACTAAATGGTAAGCGCCTTTGCGGGAGTGGTCCAACACCCCGAAGCTGTACTGACGCTATCGAGAGATTACGGCATTCTTACACCTTGAGCAAGCTTCTGCGGGTGGGGGTTAAGCCTCGCTAACACCGCTACGCTACAACGGGGTCTACTTTGGGTAAACGCGGGCTGTACGTTTATGCGAGGAGTTCCTCTTCGGCGCCGGCAGCGGGATGATGTCTCCAACCTGTATATGCCCTTGTTACCAATCTTACTGCGTCTCGCCGATGGAAGTCGGCGCTGGAACATATCTTCTCTGCGACACCTCAAAGCTACTTACAATGCACGATGACGTCACATCTAAAGTCATTGACATTCGAGCGAACTGCGGTTTACTCTCCACGTCCGCAAATGAGGTTTTTGCCGCTCTAGGGCGGTGGCCCCGAAGTCCAATCATTGGCCGCTGGACCGGCCGTGTGCCGCGTATTCGGCGCTGCTGTAAAATGAAATCACCGGGAGACCTATGAATATCTACGTAATAGCGATTATTTTGGGTATCGTGTTAGGGCTTACGGAGTACCTACCCGTGTCATCCGCTGGTCATGTCATTGTAGTGGGAAGCCTGCTTGACTTCACCGGCCCCAAAGCGACATGCTTTCAGGTCTTTATGCAAATCGGCGCCATAGCCGCAGTTGTGGTGCTCTACTGGGAGCGCTTCATACACCTCATCCCTTTCGGCCGTCATGCTGAAGGCCGACGATTTTCAGGGTGGCGGGGCTTGTCCCTACTGGCCCTGACTACTTTGCCTGCGGTGATTGTGGGAGCAGCCCTTCACCACTATATAAAGACCTACCTCTTCGGACCGCTGCCGGTTGCCGGGGCTCTGGCGCTCGGTGGAGTAGTGATTCTCCTTGCGGAAAAGTATAAGCCGGAGCCGACGGAATCCGATATCAATGAGGTTACCTACACACAGGCGCTGATTATCGGGTTAGCGCAGTGTTTGGCCCTGTGGCCGGGAGTATCCCGATCAGGTTCCACGATTATCGCCGGTCTTTTCTGCAGGTTCACTCGCAGTATGTCCGCTGAGTATTCGTTTCTGGCTGCGGTTCCTATCCTTACGGCGGCCGCAGTGTACGATCTCTACAAGAACTGGAGCCTCTTCAGCACTGCGGATATTCCCCACTTTCTCGTCGGATTGATCGTGGCCTTTCTGGCGGCGTCTTTGGCTATCCGCACGTTTCTCGCGTATCTACAACGGTTCACCTTAGTTCCCTTTGCATATTACCGCATTGCGATAGCACCGATCATTTATATCGCTGTGACCCACATGCTGCAGAAGTGAGGCGAGGATGAGACTCACCGGTACAGCTACTTCTCTGAAAGCAGGCTTGGAGATCACAGCGGATGTGGTCATCTAGGGCACGCCGTCACCCAGCGGCGAGATCATCTCGCAGATCTCGATGCGCAAGGGGCCGGCTAGAAAGCCGCCCGCCTCATCTCGGAAGCGCCGGACGTGCGGGGTCTCACGATGGCGTTCCAGGGCGGGCATGTCCACCCAGTTTTCGTAGAACACGTAAGCGCCGGTCGCGTCCTGACGACGATGTAGGTCATAGTTGACGCAGTCCTTTTCTTGCCGGGTATGCGAAACCAGGTCGAGCAGAGCTTTCTCCAGCTCTGATTCCTTTCCAGGCGCCGCTTGGGCATATGCGAATACGGTTATCATGAACACTTCCTTTCGTATAGGAAACAGGCGGGTCCAGGGAACATTCCCCTGCCGCGGACGAAGACGCAATTCCTCTAATTATATGAATGCCCGATCAAATAAGTAATATCGGGGAGAACCTTCTTGGAAGAAGGCTTCTCTCCGAACCCCTCTCCAAGAACTTCTAAAATTGCCGAAACCGGCTTTTCTCAAGGAGAAAATGCCGCTTTCGGCGATTCACACAAATCCCTTCGAAAGAGGTTACAAAAAACCTACTTTGCAACAAAATCCAGCTGATCTTACTTTTTTGAAAGCACATCGGTATTAGAAGGCGACCTGATCCACTCCCTTTAGGCCCAGGATTTCTCGGGCTTCGTTCGGTGTGGCAGGCTCGACGCCAAGCTCACGTCCAATGCGGATGATCTTTTCCACCTGCTCGGCGTTGCTCTTGGCCGGCACACCTTTTTCGAGATAGAGACTGTCCTCTAGGCCGACTCGCGCGTTTCCGCCCATGATGAGCGCCATTGTGCACATGTTCATCTGTTGGCGGCCCGCGGCGCACACGGACCATTTGAACTCCCCAAGGGCTTCCCGCGCCGAGTTATACATGAACATCAAGTTGTTAGGGGTTGCCGGAATTCCGCCGAGTATGCCCATTACAAACTGAATGTAAACCGGCCGCTTTAGTATTCCCCTTTGCAGCATAAATGCGACGTTGTTTATCATGCCTGTGTCATAGATTTCCAGCTCCGGCACGGTTTGGACGCTCTCGAACATGGGAAGCATTTCCTTGAGCATCTGAAAGGTGTTGGGAAATATGTAATTTTCAGAGGCCGCCAAATAATAGGATTCCCATTGGTGTTTGAATTCCTTGAAAGCGTCCAAAGCATGAAAGAGCGCGAAGTTGAGCGACCCGAAATTGCACGAGGCAAGTTCAGGTTTCAGGGTAGTGACGGTCTTCACCCGCTCTTCCGTGGTCATTCCGAAACCGCCGCCGGTGGTGATGCACAGGATCATGTCGCACTTGCTCTTTACTTCCGAAGCGATTTGCCGATACAGCTCCACATCGGATGAAGGCTGACCCGTTTCAGGCTCTCTGGCGTGGATGTGGGCCACGGCTGCGCCCGCATTGTAGGCTCGAACGGCCTCGTCGGCTATTTCCTTGGGTGTTATCGGCAGATACGGCGACATGGAAGGCGTATGAATACTTCCCGTAATAGCGGCGGTTATGATTCTCTTTGCCATGCTTTTCTTCTCCCATGCAAATTGACCGATTTTGGATCGGCCTAATGAATACCTGTAATGAATGATTTAGGACCAGAATGAAACAAGTGTACGGAGCGTAGCCGACCCGTGGTGTGGCGGATCTTTACCACAATATACAGCGCTCTTCAAAGGTATACTGACACGCAAAACACTTGTTCTCCGGCAGGATAGGGCTCCGAAACACGAGCGTAACGATCGCCTCGCGCCTGAACGCCGGCGCGCAGGGATTCAAGCAGTAGACTCGGCTCTCACGAGCCCTGCCGCAGACGGCTGTGGCGAATCCCATACGAGAAATACAGCGCAAGACCTACAGCCATCCACACCGCTAAGCGAATCCACGCGTCCAGAGGCAGGTTGAGCGCCAAATACAGGCAGCACACCACCCCTGCTAGGGGCACGTATGGAGAGGCCGGCGTTCGGAAAGGACGCGGTAGCTCGGGGTGTGAGCAACGGAGCGCCAAGACCGCGGCGCATACGACACTGAATGCAGCCAGCGTACCGATAGATACCAGCTCCCCCAGCAGGCTGATTGGAACCAAGGCCGCTATGGTCGCTACGACAAAACCCGTCACCAGGGTCGTAGTGGCCGGCGTGCCGAACCGCGGGTGTACCTTCGCAAAGACCTGCGGCAACAGGCCGTCTCGCGCCATGGCGAAGAGGATGCGCGGTTGTCCGAGCAGCAACACGAGGATCACCGACGTGAGCCCCGCAATCGCCCCGAGCTTCACCAGCATGGCTAACCACGGCAATCCTGTTGCGTCGATGGCCACGGCCACGGGGTCCGCCACATTCAGCCGAGTGTAGTTCACCACACCCGTTACCACGAGGGCCACGGCAACATACAGGACCGTGCAAACAACCAGTGACCCAAGTATCCCCGTGGGCATGTCTCGGCTTGGGTTGCGCGCCTCTTGAGCCGCCGTGGACACCGCATCGAACCCGATGTATGCGAAGAAAACCACGGCTGCGCCTCGCACTATGCCCGACCAACCGAATTCCCCAAACGTGCCCGTGTTCGGCGGGACAAAAGGTCGCCAATTCTCAATAGAGATGTACGAAACACCGGCGGCGATCACCAGAGCGATCACCATCAGCTTGATCGCAACTATTACAAGATTGAAGCTCGATGATTCACGAATGCCTCTCACCAGCAGCGCGGTCAAAAGGAGCACGATGATGAAAGCAGGCGCATTCACCAGCCCGGCAACCTGGGGCAGATCCGAGGGTGAAATGTTCGCCTGGGCCAAGAGGTCGGCGTACGAACTCAGGGGACGCCAACCCGCCGCTTCGGGGATGTTCATGGTTCCCAGGGCCTGCTCAGTGAGATAAACCAGATTCACACCGGGCGGCGCCGCATACTGTGGAGGAATATGAATTCCCACCTGATCCAAGAAGCTCACGACATATCCCGACCAACCGACCGCCACAGCCGCTGCTCCAAGGCAATACTCGAGAAGTAAATCCCATCCTATGAGCCACGCCGGTAATTCGCCAAGCGTTGTGTAGGAGTATGTGTAGGCGCTCCCGGAAACCGGAATCATGGAAGCGAATTCCGCGTAACACAGCCCCGCCAATGCGCAGGCAATCCCGGCTATAATGAACGAGAGGACAATAGCGGGTCCCGCGAACTTGGCCGCGGCTTGTCCGGTAAGGACGAAAATACCTGCGCCGATGATCGCTCCGATGCCGATCCCTATGAGGTCAAGTGCCCCAAGCGTCTTCTTGAGCCCCAGTTGGGATGCGGCCTCAGTTTGCGCATCCCGGACGCTTTTTTTTCGCCATAATGCGTTCATAGGGCTACACCTCCAGCCTACCGCCCGATTCGAATCATAAGGGTAGTTAGCGGCCCTGCGCCTCTCGGGGAGATTTAGTGTCTTCGTTCAAGAAATCCAGGCCGGTCCTGTTCAGCGTCGCCCCCAAACGTTCACCGCTTACGCTGTGTTCCATATAGTGAGCTATGGTTTTCGTCACGACAGCGAGAGCTTCTTCTCGGGAATAGATCCTCCCTAGGTCCTTGGCCAATTGCGGGTGACGTCCCAACTTGCCGCCCAAGAGGACTCTGTACCCGCTCTCCACCGAGCGCATGGCGACGGCCGGACAGATCTTTACGCATTGATTGCACAGGAGACACTTGTCGCTGTTGATCTCCATACCGTAATCGGCCGCAAAGTCGATGGCCCCTTCGCGGCAGATGGTCTTGCATGCGCCGCAATGCGTGCATTCTTCCCGGTTCGTCTCAGGACGCGCTGCGGCGATCAAACCTATGTCGGCAATGTGGGGTCTTGAGCAGCCGTTCGGGCAATCCGAAACGGAAATCCGCAGCTCATGGTGCAGCTTCAAAGGGCCTTTGACATGCTTCTTCAAGAACTCGGGAAACGACTTCACGATAGGCAGCGCTTCGATATCCTGCGCCAAGTCGTAGTCGCCGATGCGGTTAGGGCAGCCACCTGAGCCGAAACACGTCTCGATGCGGCAGCCTTTCACTTCCTCTTCCATATTGGTGAGGTAACGCCGCTGGGCGGTTTCCACATGAGCGGGTGTCACGAGCGCAGCTCCTTGCCGCTGCGCTTCTTCCTCGACTTTTATCCTTACCCGTTTACGAACGAAAAACGGCGCCCTTTGCACCATGGCATGGGCCTCTTTTGTCCACTCCATAAAAACGCCTCCGGTTCTTGCGCGGTAGCTTTCGTACATCTATTATATTCATCACTCTCGGCTTCAAGAACAAGATGGGATGCGCGGCGCACGTTCTCGCCGGCGGTTATTCAAAGGATTCCATGAGCAAAATTGAAGGCATCGCTCGCATACCGCTTTTCGACGGTTTGTCCGAGGCGCAGCTCGGTCAGGTGGCGGCCATAGCCGTAACAAAAACTGCGGCCAAGGGCGAACGCATTTTCGGTGAAGGCGAACAGGCCGCGGGCTTCTACGTGCCTCTTTCAGGGCGAGTCAAGATTTTCAAGATTTCGGCGGACGGCAAAGAGCAAATACTCCATATCCAGGGCAGCGGAGAGCCCTTTGGAGAAGTCCCGGTCTTCCAAGGTGGACGCTTTCCGGCAAACGCCGAGGCCATGGATGATTGCGCCATGCTGTTCTTCCCCAGGCGTGACTTCGTGGCGCTTATCAAAGCACATCCGTCCCTCGCCCTTGCTATGTTGGCGGTCCTATCGCGCAAATTGCGCCAATTCGCGGCCCTTGTGGATGACCTCAGTCTCAAGGAGGTCCCAGGCCGGCTCGCGGGACGGCTTCTCTATTTGCGGCAGCAAGCCGATGGAGCGGCGAATATCACGTTGGATGTTTCCAAAAGCCAGCTTGCAGGAATGCTGGGCACAATCCCCGAAACCCTGTCGCGCATCATCGCAAAAATGACCAAACAGGGGCTGATCTCCTGCGAAGGCCCGAATATCACGATCATGGATGCGAACGGCCTCTCTCAACTCGCGGAAGGCACGCGGCGCTTATGAAGCGCGTGGAGTCTCGTAAAGTGCCCGAGCGGCCCGTGGCGCCTTGTATAGACAAGGCCGTCCTTGAGCGCATCTATCTCACGTACAACAAACGCTCCTATGTGAGCCCCGATCCGCTGCAATTCCTCTACGACTACCCGGACCCCGCGGACATGGAGATCGTGGGCTTGGTGGCCGCTGCCTTTGCTTACGGGCATGTGCGCCAGATCATCAAGACCGTGGGCGCAGTCTTGAACACGATGGCCGCGCCGAGAGAGTATCTGCGCGGGAACTCGGAACAGGCCATCCGTAAGGATTTTGGGGGATTCAAATACCGTTTCACCACGGCCGAGGAGCTTACGCAGTTTCTTGTTGGGATTGCGAATGTCCTGCGGCGTCACGGTTCGCTGAAAGCGTGCTTCCTTCGTTATTACCACGAGTCCCATGAGAACACGGCTCCGGCCCTCACCGGATTCGTGAACGAGATCAGGGCCGACTTCGGACCCGGATCGTGCAGTCTCACGCCTGATCCCGGCCGTGGGAGCGCGTGCAAGCGATTTCACCTCTACCTGCGATGGATGGTGCGGCGAGACGAGGTGGACCCCGGTTGTTGGGACGGCGTTTCGACAACGAAACTCATCGTGCCAATGGACGTTCACATGAGCAGGATCGGTCTGGGGCTGGGACTCACCATGCGGAAGCAAGCGAATTTTAAGGCCGCTTGCGAAATTACCCGAAGCTTCGCTGAGTTAGATCCGGCCGATCCTGTGCGTTACGACTTCGCCTTGACGCGCTTCGGCATCAGAGACGACATGGATATGTGCGAACTCTTCCGGGCTTTCACGGGAAAGGGCAGTGATTCCAATGCTCTTTTCGGACGATGGAATGGCAACCAGTTGGATTGATTAATTTTTCCAGTAGTGGGATTCTAAGTAGAGAACCCCGTTCGGCTTTGTGAATCCTTCCAAAAAATAAAAGGGCGTTTATTGAAATAAAAGATTATCTAAGCTCTACTTTCTATGGTATAATAATTATTTACTCTGTCAAGTCAAAAAAGTAAAATCCCTACTGGAGCGGTTCGGCGGCGTTCTAGGTCGGCGCCGCAGGGAGCGCCCATCACTTGTCAAACTCTACCTTCCGTCCCATCTGTACGTTGTGGCGCTTGCAGAAGCCCGCGTTCAGTTCCAGGCAGTAGCGCACGGGAAACATAGAAGGATAGACCATCCCCGAATTGGGCGCAATGGACGGGTAGATCACCTTGATTTCTCCGTGCGTGTCGATCCACACCGCGTCTATGGGGAATTTCATGCCCTGCATGTGAATGGCGTACTCGCCCGGAACGAGGAAGTCCAGCAGCATACCCTGCTCATCCGTGATGGAACTCCACCCCAGCAAGCCTCGGATGCGTGTCGCGTCGGTATTCGCCACGGTAGCCTGAATATGCGTATCGCCTATGCCGATCTTCATGAGAGGCTGTTCCGCGGCGTAAGAAGCCCCCACGACCGCAATCGCACATAAGAACGTCGTCGTAAGTATCTGAAACAGCCGGTGTATGCTATAATCAAGGTAACTCATTCAACCCCCGGTCATTTGTAGTGTCGTCGCATTGACTATACCCTTATGTGATGAATATTGTATAGATGCGACGAATAAAGCGCAGCGCCACAGGAAAGCCCATGCGCTAAGCGCGAACGGGCGCCCCATTTGCAATCCCGGTATACGGAATCATAGCGTGCTCGAACATTTTCTCCATTGGATGGCCCATCGCGAAGAAGACTGGCGAATTGCGCACCGCCGCGTAATCGAGGGCGTAGAACCCCTGTTCGGCGAGTATCCTGAGGGTGTGCATCCCAAGCTCCGGGAAGCGGCCGAAAGCGTAGGCGCGGACCGGCTGTACTCCCACCAGACAAAGGCCCTCGATTACGCCCTGCAGGGCAAGGACGTGGTGGTGGCCACCAGCACCGCAAGCGGCAAATCCCTGGCCTTCCAACTGCCCGTACTCGATGCGCTTCTCAAGGACCCCAAGGGGCGTGCGCTCTTCCTCTATCCTCTTAAAGCGCTGGAGCGCGATCAGCTCGATTCGTTCCTCTATTTGGCGGAAGCCTACGGGATCACGGCTGCCGTGTATGACGGCGATACTCCCGAGCCGCTGCGACGCAAGATCAAGGCTCGGCCTCCACATGTAATCATTACCAATCCGGATATGCTCCATTTGGGGTTCCTGGCGTATCATCACGGCTGGAAGGACTTCTTCGCAGGGCTCAAATATATCGTCTTGGACGAAGTCCACACGTACAAGGGCATATTCGGCAGCAACATCGCCCAGACGCTCCTCAGAACCCTGCGCGTCTGCGCCCATTACGGCTCCAAGCCGCAGTTCATCAGTTGCTCAGCCACTATCGCCAATCCATCGACCTTTGTGTCCACGCTCATCAACCGACCTGTGGAAACGGTGGATGAATCCGGCGCGCCTTCTTCGGAACGCTCGTTTCTCTTTCTGGAGCCGTACGCCGGCATGAATATCGCCGCTACAAAGCTCTTTATCCAGGCGCTGCGTGTGGGACTCAAAACCATCGTGTTCACGCGCGCTCGCAAGATAACGGAGCTTATCACCACCTGGGCCTTGCAGTGGGCGCCTGAGCTAACCGATAGAATCAGCTCATACAGGGCCGGCTTCCTCCCGGAAGAGCGTCGGGAAATCGAGGCGAATCTCTTCTCCGGGAAGATGGACGGTGTGATCTCGACGTCCGCTCTGGAAATGGGGATTGACGTGGGTGGCTTGGACCTCTGTATTCTCGTGGGATACCCAGGCACGGTCATCAACACATGGCAGCGTGGGGGGAGAGTAGGGCGGTCGGGTAGATCCAGCGCCGTGGTTCTCCTCGCGGGTGAGGACGCGTTAGACCGTTATTTCCTGTATAATCCCGAGGATTTCTTCCAGAGGAGCTGTGAAGAGGCCATCCTCGATCCGTACAACAAAGAAGTGCTTAAGAAGCACATCCCGTGCGCGGCGGCCGAGGTTCCCATAAGTGAGGATGAGCCGTGGTTCCAGAGGCCGGAGGTCGCCGAAGTCATTACCGAGCTGGAAGAAGCGGGCGCGTTGACGCGCAGCAGGAGCGGCGTTCATTCCACCGTGTCTCAACCCCAGCGTGCCGTGGACCTACGGGGCATCGGGGAGTCCTACGGCATCTTCTTGGAATCCAATCGCAAGCTCATCGGCGGGTCGTCGGGCGGTCGTGTATTCACGGAACTCCATCAAGGCGCCGTGTATTTGCACCGCGCCAAGCAGTATCTCGTCACCGCGTTGGACCTGGAGCGCCGCAACGCCTTTGTGCGGCCGACGAACGTGAGCTACTACACAAAGGCCCTCGTGGAAAAGACGACGCAGATTTTAGGCGCCCCCATTCGGTCCAAAGAGGTCGCAGGGTTCACTGTCAGGGAAGCCCGTCTCAAGGTTACCGAAATCGTAACCGGTTACGAAAAGCGGCGCACCCACGGCCAGGATCTCATCGGCGTGGTGGAGCTGAATCTCCCCCCGATCCATTTCGAGACCATCGGGATATGGATCGAGATACCGGAAAAGACTCAAAAGATCATCGAGGGCGGGAAGCTGCATTTTATGGGCGGCATTCATGCCATGGAACACGCCATGATTTCCATGTTCCCGCTGTTCGCTCTGTGTGACAGAAACGACATCGGCGGCATCAGCACACCTCGGCATGAGCAAGTGTGCAGAGCCGCGGTCTTTGTATACGACGGGCATGCCGGCGGCGTGGGGTTGTCTCACCGCGCCTTCGACATTATCGAGGAGCTGCTTGCCAAGACCAAGAGCCTCGTCGAAAAGTGTGAATGCGAAAATGGATGCCCTTCCTGTATTCATTCGCCGAAGTGTGGGGCCGGCAACAAGCCTCTGGATAAAGAGGCTTGTCTGCAAACGCTTCGTTTGCTGTTGGACCCCGACGCGGCGCAACCCGTTATCCGAAAACGTGAAGGAGAACTAGTGCGAATTACCCCCCCTGTCTATCCGGCTCAGGCTGACACGCCTTCTGAGGCGCTCGATATACGTCCCGTCGCGGTCGTACAAAGACCCGTCGAGGCTGAAATCTCTCGGCAGCCGAGAATAGCGGCGTCTGAAGTAGGCAAACCGGTTATCTTTACTGATCTTGTCGCGCCGGCTACGTCCGAGGTTACCGTTGTAAAACCCCGCAGCAGATTTGGGCCGCCGATACCCAAGGTGCAGTTGAAAAGTCCAAGGCGTGACCCGAACGATCAAAAGAACATCGTCTACTTCGATCTGGAGACCCAAAGGCTCGCCCAAGAGGTGGGCGGGTGGGGGAATGCGCATAAGATGCGTGTGTCCCTGGCCGTGACGTATTCCGAACGGGACGGCTTCCAGACTTTCTTCGAGAGGGACGTGTCGCGGCTCATCACCGTTCTGCGTGAAGCGGACCTAGTGGTGGGCTTTAACCATCTCCGTTTTGATTACCAAGTCTTGAGCGCTTACACGCGAGAGAACCTGCGGCATTTCAACAACTTGGATATTCTGGAGCATGTTTGGGATTGCCTGGGTTTTCGCCTGAAATTGGACCACCTTGCGCAGCATACGCTCGGCAGAAACAAGAGCGGCGACGGCCTGGACGCCGTTCGCTGGTTTAGGACGGGTGAGCTTGTCCCTTTGGAGGAGTATTGTCGCGAAGATGTGGCGATCACGCGAGATATACACAAGTTTGGGATTTCCAATGGTTTTCTCCTCTACGAGAAGGACGACAAGACTCTGGGCAAGGCACATGTTAGGTGGGCTCCACGAGGGGAGCGGCGACGGGCGAAGAAGACCTAATATAAAGAAGACCTACGCTGTGTTATTCCCGCTGCTGAACGGCTCTTTCGGCGACGAGCTTTTTCACGCGGCTTCAGGGAAGAAAAAAAATGTGAGGATTGTCGCGCTGTGCGGCGCAGACATGTTCATAGCCGGTCACAGCACTTTACGCGCAAATACCCCTTGAAATCGAGACATCTTCGGTTCATAATAATTGTTTGCCGATAAGGGCGGGGGAATCAAAACCCTCATGGCGCAGCAAGAAAATATTCGTCGCAAGACGGGAGGATAGATGGGTAAGAAGAAAGAAAAAGAAACCCCTGAGGTCGCATTGGAGAAACTTCCGATAAAGGATCTCAAGGCAGAGGCCGCTAAGATTGACGGTGTTGAAGGTGTTTACGGCATGACCCGCCAGGAACTCGTTTCCGCAGTGCGAAAATCCAAAGGTATGGAAGAGCAGAAACCGGGGAAAGGCGGTTCAATCCGGGACCTCAAGAGTAAAATGAATGATCTCCGGAAGAAACGAGATGAGGAGCGGGCTCAGGGAGCTACCAAGGACCGACTCAACATCCTTCGCCGCAAGATAGCGGGTCTCAAGAGACTTTCTCGCAAGAGCGCGTAAACGACCGCGGGCCTTCGGCGATTCAGCGGGCATTTATCGGGTGAAGCATACGGTTACGCATAAGATGCGCGGTTTCCAGGGTGACTCAAGCTGCCGATAGGCGCCTTTCATGACGCAACGGAAGAATGTTCGGCTTAGAAAACCGCTCGGGAACGAACGGCAGGCGCGGTTGGCTGTGCTGGGGAATTACGTCAACTCAGAGCGCCGGATGATACATGGACACCGCGTGACACCATGTGGGTTCCCCGACAGGCGCCTTGACCCGACAGCGGGTGTGACACGTTCCGGTGAAATTGCTGTGCAGGCCTATCGGCGTGTGCGGTCTCTTCCATCCACAGTGACGCCGGAGCATCAGCCGGCGTCCGGCGGTTCCAGATGCTACCGCTTGCGTGGTTTCCGATTGGTTGTTTCTCGCGCCGGACTACAATGCAAACGGTCGTTACCATAAAACGAGTATTCCTCTTTATACTTGCCTCAATTTCATGTCTGACGCTCTTCCTCGCCGGGGCCGTCACCTTTGTCCGGGTGGGTTTAAGCGACGAGGCGGCCGCCAAGCTCATTTTTGCGCGCGGTCAACGCCTGAGCGGGTACCAAATCAGCTTTGATTCCGCTCGGCTTGCGTGGACGTCCGTAACAGCGGGCCGACTCACTGCGGACAACCTTCAGATCAGGGTAGACGACTCTTCCCCGCCTGTTTCGGTTGTGCGCTTCGTGCTCGCGTTTGACTTGGCTTCACTACGAGAAGGGCGCCTCCGGATCAATCAACTCAGCTTTCAATCACCGCAGGCGTCCCTGCCTCATGATCTCTCAGGGAATGGTTCCGAGGCGCGGCTGCCCAATCTTCTCCGCTTCGTATCCGTCGCTAATGTGGAAATCACCAACGGAACTCTCCATCAGGCCGTCGCAGGTTCGCAGCCTGTGACATTGTTCACCGACGTGAATATCGAGGCTGCGGGAATCAGCGCTTATCGTGTGGAAATGATTCGTCTGGAAGCGAAGGTTCCCGGAGGTGAGCAACCGGGCGCACTGCGGATTACGGCAAACGTCAAGCAGGACTACCGCACAGATCCCACGGGCGCAGTGGAAGTGAAGGCTTACGGTATAGCCCAGCCGTTCCTGCGATATGTCGCCGCACAATGGGGAGCGCAGTTTCCATTTGCGGACGGCTCTTTTGACATGGTGTTGAAAGCCGACGGAACGGCAAAGGCATTCCAAGGGTCGGCAGGTTTCGTGGTACGCTCGGCGCGTCTCGAGCGAGACATGTTTGCGAAACCGGTTACGCTTGACGAGGCTCGCATGTCGCTGACGGTGAATCGTCAAGACGACAAGCTTACCGCCGACTTTCACGAGGTGTCCGGTCCGGGATTTTCCCTGTCCGCGGACCTGGAATCGTCGGACCTCCACGCGCTTGATCCTTCTTTCACGATAAATCTTAAAAACGCCGATATAGACCTTGAGAAGATCGCTCCGCTTGTTCCTCTTAATCTACTTGAACCGGCCGACCGTAAACGCCTTGTAAGCGCAGGGCTGCGTGGTCGCGTAGTCTTGACGGGCGGCTCGTGGTCCGGTCGGGTGAGTGAGGCGGCTACAGCGCCGATTCGGGGCATTGTGTTTGTGGATGCGTATTTGGACCGATCGGCCGGTTTCATTCCGGGATTCGAATTGCCTATCAGTGATATAACCGGTCGGCTCCGACTTAGTTCCGAAGAATTGCTTTTCAAAGGAATCAGTTTCACTGTAGGCGCATCACCCATTGTCCTGAATGGCTGGATCGTGGATCTGAAAAAGAAGCCCAAGAGTGATCTCTTTCTTTCGGCAAGCGCACAAGCAGCCGATCTCAAGCCTCTTTTCGAGAGCCCGTATCTTCCTGCGGGATTTAGAAACGCAATGGGGCGTATTTCAGACCTGCAAGGCGCCCTTACGGTAAATTTGGACGTCAAAGGAGACCTCAGCCGACCTTCAATGAAAGGCCGCATCGCATTGGAAGATTTTCAGTGCAAGATAATCGGGACGCCGTTGCCTCTACATAAAGTATCAGGCTCTTTGCGCTTTCGTGGCTCCGGAGTGACCTCTTCCCAGCTCAAAGGGGAGTTTGGCGACAGTCCCTTTGATGTGGCCGGTGAGGTGAGCTTAGATGCGGTAAATTTTTCGGGTGATGTGAAGCTTCAGCCCGGGGACCTCAAGAAGATGGGGCTCATAGGGTCCGGGAGTGTTCATTCGGCGGTTCCCGTGCACGCGTCCGTCAAAGGGCCGCTGCAAGGGGTGGAAATCTCCTGCGCGGCCGATCTGAAGCAGAATGCTCTCGATTTCGGTTACGTGCGCAAACGAGCCGGAACTCCGTTGTCACTGAGTTTGCACGGAGTCATGGATAAAGGCGGAGTGGCCTTCGATGATATTTCTCTCTGGTTGGAAGCGACGACCATCTCAGGCAAGGCTTCGTACGACCAAAGTGGTGTTATCACCGCCACGTTTAATCTTCCCCCGCGAGGAATACAGACTTCCGCCTTAACTACATACATGGACTCGGCGCTTGAGTTGCAATCGGGTGGGCGTATTGAGGGGGTCGTGGCCGCATATATGGATTCCGCAAAGCCTCAGGATGCGAGAGTTGACGCCGATTTAGACGTGAGTTACCTCACTTTCAAGGTCCCCAGGATGTACAAGCGAATCGAAGGGCTTACGGGCTCCTTGAGAAAAAAGGGGATGCAAACGAAGTTTTCATGGGAGCGGGGCAAGCTTGGGAGTTCAGTCTGTTCAGGAAGCATAGCGCTTGTTTCGCATATACGACCGCGGCTCGATATTCAGATGGATTTTTCTTATCTCGATACAACGGATTTTTCCGCGCCGCCTCATGTCGTCTCACGTATGACATGGGGGGAGTGGATAGCCGCAAGTCCGGTAGTGATCTTCTTTGCGAAGAGTCGCGGGAGTTCGGAGATTAAGGCGACCAAAGGCAAGACCGCTTACTACAGCTTCACGAATTTCAGCGCTACGTTTGAGAATACAACCGGAATAGTAAACATCCCTTCATGGCGAGTAAATTTCTCGAACGGTCTAGCGCGAGGATCCGGGAGCATAGATGTGCGGGCGGGTAGCGCCAAACTCCTCACGTTGAACTTTCAGGCGGAGAAGATGCGCCTGGAACGTTTGACTCTCTCGGCGCCGGACCGCGTCAAGGTTGACGGCGATGTGTATGCCGCAGGGACCGTGGATTGGAAGGTTAGGCCTAACCGCGAGAACCACGGGGTGTATAAGACGGGCTCCATAGAGGTCCGGATTCTGGACGGATCGATCCATCGCTTTGAAATCTTATCGAAAATCTTTTCCCTCATTAATCTGGGGTCTTTGCTCCGGGGTCGTTTGCCCGACCTGCTGACCAACGGCTTGCCGTTTCAGAAAATGAGCTGGAACATGGAGGTCTTCGATACCAAGTGGAAAATACGAGATATGAAGCTCCTTGCGGATGCGGCGAGGATCGACGCTACAGGGATGTACTTCAGCACTCAGGATCGAGTGGATTTCAAGGTAAACGTGTCTCCGTTGGTGGGTTTTGACACTCTGATGTCCGGGGTCTTTGGGGATTTGATTACAAAAGACGGAAAAATCTTGACCACTACATTTCGAGTGCGGGGTTCCTCTTCAGCGCCCGATGTGCGCTTGGAGCCCTTCGACGGCATGAGAATGGAGCGCGGGGCAAACTAGATAGGGAGGAAAACGCTCAGTTTGCGGCCGAAGCAATCTGTGTGCGCGGAGCGGAAAATTAAAAGAGGCCCGAAGGCCTCTCCTGAGTGTCTTTATGCGCCTTTTTTCTTGCCGCTCTTTGCTTTCTTGGCCTTCATCGGCTTGTCGGGAACTTTAACAAAGTCCTTTGAGGCTTCTTTCTTTTGTTTAGTTACGGCGGCGGTCTGAGCGCCCTGCCGTGCTTTTGTCGTCGCCCAGAGGGCGTCTCTATTAGCGTCGCGAGCCAACGCGAGAGGCGCCGAACCTAAAAAGGCCAATCCCGCTAAAATAACAACTACTCTCTTCATATCTTTCTCCTATGCTATGCAATTAATGATCGTATGCTTTCGGGCAGTCCACATACGTCATGTTGTCGCCGTTCCTCTGAAGAACTCTGTGTGCGATAGATGAGCGACGGTCACTCATACTAATTGTTACGCCTAGGCAAACTTTGAATGGTTTCTCAGTGCGCCGTGAAAGCAGTTCATACTAGGATGTTACAATTATGTGCGAACGTCAATTAAGTGTCAATAAATTTCAGGCTGGTAGCGTGAAGTAACTCACCGTCCATTATGACGCTCTATGGGTATAGTGTTGAATCGTTCCACGTGGCCTGCCCCATGTCCGATAGTGTAGTTTGTTTACGGAATTAGTCGCGGGCGCTTACTATTCGGGGACTGAACCCGAGCACTGTCCCACAAAGAGGCTTTTGTCGATGGCCTTCCAGTAGGCGTCCTCCGGGGTGATGCGCCGCTGATCCACCAAGTGCTGCAACGCCTGATCCATGGTTTGCATGCCCTCACTCGAGCCCGTCTGAATGGCGGACGCTATCTGCGAGAGCTTCCCTTCACGGATGAGATTACCGATGGCCGAGCCGCTCAACAGAATTTCCACTGCCGCGCAGCGTCCTTTTCCGTCTGCGGTTTTGAGCAATTGCTGAGCGAGCACTCCCTTGAGGGAGTCACTGAGCATACTGCGAATTTGATTCTGCTGATTCGCCGGGAAAGCGTTGATGATGCGGTCGATAGTCTTGACCGCCGAGTTTGTATGCAGCGTCCCGAACACGAGAATACCGAGTTCAGCGCAGGTGAGGGCCAGACTGATGGTCTCAAGGTCGCGCATCTCGCCCACGAGAATGATGTCGGGGTCTTCGCGAGAGGCCACTCGGAGCGCGTCCGCAAAGGTGTGCGCGTGTGCGCCGATCTCCCGTTGCGTAATGAGGGCCTTCTTGTTTTCATGCACGAACTCCAGCGGGTCCTCGATGGTAATGATGTGCCGCTCCTGCGTGGAGTTCACGTGATCGATAATGGCCGCCAATGTCGTAGACTTGCCTGAGCCCGTCGGGCCGGTGACGAGCACCAATCCCTTTCGAATATTGAGAATGGACTGCACGCCCGGGGGCATACCTAAATCCGCCAACGTCGCAATCTTTGTAGGGATTTGACGAAACACTGCGGAGAGTCCCCGAAGTTGATAGAAGAAGTTGCAGCGGAATCGGGCGAGCCCTGAGACTTCATAGGCCATGTCCAGATCGAGGTTTTGCCGAATGCGCCCTTGTTGCTCCGGTGACATGATCTCGAAGAAGAGCTGTTCGTTGATTTTGTGGCTGAGTGGGCCGTGTTTGGTGGGATTCAGGTCGCCCTTAAGCCGCAACATCGGCGGTAGCCCGGGAACCATGTGCAAATCCGAGGCCCCTGCCCGAATCATTTCCGTGAATAGCGCATCGAGTTTGGGCATCGAGTTCCCCGTGCTTATGCGAACCGCTTCTTGTTTTCAGCGTATTCCCAAGCGGTTTCCTTTGTTATTTTGCCGGTCTGAAGGAGCTGAGCGATTGAATCATCCATGGATTGCATTCCTTGCGCCCTGCCGGTCTGCATGATGGATGGTATTTGGTATGTTTTTTCCGACCGGATGAGGTTGGCTAACGGCATTGTGCCGACCATGATCTCCGTGGCAAGGATCTGCGCCTTGCCGTCCGGGGTGGGTAGCAATTTTTGCGTCATTACCGCCCTGAGCCCTTCCGCAAGCATGGTTCGGATTTGGTTTTGCTCATCAGCGGGAAAGGAATCAATAATGCGATCCACGGTTTTGGGGCCGGAAGACGTGGCCAAGGTGCCGATGACGAGGTGGCCCGTTTCACCTGCGGTGATGGCGAGACGGATGGACTCCAGGTCCCGCAACTCGCCCACCATGATGACGTCGGGGTCTTCCCTTAGGGCAGCCTTGAGGGCGTTCTCGAATGATTTCGTGTGACCGCCCAATTGCCTTTGATTTACAATGCCCTTCTTTATGGGGTGGATGAATTCGATGGGGTCTTCTATTGTGAGGATATGAACCGGTCGGGTCGAGTTAATCAGGTCGATCATGGAAGCCAGGGTCGTGGATTTTCCTTGACCGGTGGCTCCCGTTACGAGCAGCAATCCCTGGTGAAAATCACAGAACTTTTTTACGACAGCCGGTAGCCCTAGTTGTTCGAGGCTGGGAATCGCAGGCGGAATGATCCTAAAGGTGGCGTCCATGCCGCGACGCTGCACGATGACGTTGCCGCGAAACCTTCCCACACCTTTGATGTCGTAACTGAAGTCCAGTTGAAGCTTGGTTTCGAGCACCTTCCGCTGAACGGGAGTTAATATCTCGTAGATGAGGGCTTTGCTCTGGGCGGCGGTAAGTTCGGGTGAATTGACCTTCTTGAGCCGCCCACACTGACGAATGATGTATGGGGCGCCGGTTGTGACATGCACATCCGAAGCCTTTGCCTTCGCAGCCATTTGCAAAACAGCGTCCAACGCGGCCATAATAGTCCCTATGCACTGGTTCACCGGGCTTTAAACGCTCCGCGGCGGGCGCATCTCGGCGGGAACGCATCTCCCTTCGGTCCACACCACCGTCACTGCATGTGGTTGGACCGCTCCCGGTGAACGGTGATGTTCGTGTCGCTAACGTGAAGTGTTCACACTACAAAAAACGCGTAGGTAAAACAAGCCCCCTGTTACGCGTTGTGCAGGCTAAGGAATAGGCGATTAATTCAGGTGGAGTAGGCCGGCGGGGCCTGCTCGGTGAGCAGCTACAGTGGGGGACGCTTCTCCACGTGAATGCGAACGACACCACGGCTTGTAGAGACATCCAATCCAGCTATGTGACCGTGCTCAGGCGTCATTGCCGCTATTTTTCGGTCACCGTAGACTTTTTAAAGTAGTGGTTGTAGACTATATTGAATGAGCCTGAATTGATTACGCATGGAGCTTCCGGGCTCCGATACGTGGTAACAGGGCCTCATGGGGGTCCACTCCTCGGGGAATCCGTCACAGGGAACCAACCAATCGAGAAAATCATGGCATTCGGCGATGTTATTGTGTCTATGCGGGGTCTAAACCGCAGACTCTATGCGTTCACCACATTGTGGTTGTGCATACTGTTCACGGCTCTTCCAGTGTATGGGGAGAGCGTCGAGGATCAATTTGCGCGTGGAATGAAGCTACTCGAGTCCCGCGCAGGAACCCAAGCGGCGGACCTGCTGAAGCAAACGTACACGGACCCAATCTTCGGGCCGGCGGCGTACATTTCGTTGGCGAAGTTTTATCTCGGCGCCAAGGTGTATGACAAGGCTGAAAGCGAGCTGCGGGCGTTCCAGAAGGCGTATCCGGATAGTGTCTACAATGATACCGCAAAATTGCTCCTGGTTGATGCGCTCCTTGGACAGGGCAATCGTGAAGTGATCCCTCTTTTGCAATCAGCATTATTTAAGGCCTCGGAAAGGGAAAAGCCCTCGTTGCTGCTGAAACTCGCCGATTTTCAGAATAGTGTGCACACCGTTGATGAAGCGGTGGCGGGTTATCGGAAATTGTACCTTGAATATCCCGCATCCATTCAGGGGCTCAGGGCGACCGAGCGGCTCGCTGAGATGGTGACCCGCGGAAAAGTGGTGAAAATCGACTACACTGAAGCGGAACAAAACGCTCGTGCGGATCGCCTGTTCGCAAAGGGACGCTTCGATCTCGCAGGTGAAATCTATGCGTCGTTGCTTCAGAGTAGGCTGAAAGATGCAGCTCTCAAGGTAAAATTGGGGAGATGCCGGTTCAAGGCGCGGCAAAATCAGGAGTCGTTGCGTGTCCTGAAAGAAGTTTTGGCGGAAAATCCTTCAGTGAACGACCGCAGCGAAGCGCTTTACATCATGAGTCTCGTGTATTGGCGTCTGGACAAGGAAAAGGAGTTTTTAGACACCAGCGCCCAACTCATTGCGAAAGCGCCGACCAAACTTAAGAGAAAAGGGCTGTTCAATCTGGCGGGCTTTTATCTCGAAAAAAAACGCTACTCGCAAGCCGAATCTCACTACAAAAAGTTGCTGATACTGCATCCGGACGCTCAGACTCGCTCGGATATTAAATGGCGACTCGCTTGGATCCATTATTGGGGACGGCGATACGCCTCGGCTGCGGATCTCTTTAAGCAGGCGGGCGCAATAAGTCCCGGTTCGAAGCTGGATGCTGCGGCGAAGTACTGGCAAGCTCGATCTCTGATGCAGGTGGGCAAGGCAAAAGAAGCCGAACCCATTCTCAAGGGTATTGTTGCGGCGACTCCCTTGGATTACTACGGTGGAGAAGCGGAACGCCGACTTAAGGCGCGCGGAATCTCTTGTGAGACGCCGAAGCGCTCCCAGCCGTTTCCGAATCTGCAACTCACGGAAGCCCAGCTCAAGAATCCCAATGTTGCGGCGGCCGTAAAATTGCTGCAGCACGGGTTGTATGACTTGGCAGCGCTGAATATGGACGCGCTGCCGCGCGGCATCCGAAACTCGCCTGAGATGGCGTTTCTTTTTGCCAAGGCGTATTATAGAGCGGGACGGCACGCACGGGCTCTTGATATTCTGACGGCAGGATTCGGAGGACTCACCACCAATCCCCCGGAAGACGCTCCCGCTGAGTTTGTCGAGATAGCGTTTCCAAGGGTTTTCCACGCTGAAACTACGTCTATAGCTCAGAAAATGTCGGTGGATCCTTATCTAGTGTGGGCGATTATTCGTCAGGAAAGCCGCTACGACGCGTCCGCAGTTTCTCCGGCCGGCGCACTAGGCCTCATGCAGATTATGCCGGCATCCGCAGGCTTGGTGAAACCGAACACCAAACCCGGCACAAAGGTGATAGAGGAAGCGCTTGATCCGTCGAAAAACGTTCGCCACGGCGTGCGTATGTTGGCGAAAAACCTCGAGGTATTTCACGGCAAGATGATTCCCGCCATCGCAGCTTACAACGCGGACATTCGCAAGGTGAAGCAGTGGGTCAACAGATCGGGGAAACTCAAGCCCGAGGAATTCATCGAGAGCATCCCATACGCGGAAACCCGTCAGTATGTGAAAAAGGTGCTTGCGGGCTATAGGGCCTACAGCAAGGTGCATCAGAAGCGACAGACGGCGTTATGGTAACGCAGCCCGGTGGGGAATGACCCGCAATTGTTCAGGAGATGCGCCTACCGCTGGAATTAGTGAAGAGCGGTTTCCGAGCAAAGATGAATTCGCCTTCCCGCCACCCGGCGCAGAGCGCATTAAGCCCCGTCAACCGTTATCGAAAGCGTTTGCTTCACGAAACCCAGGCTGATATAGTGCGCTTAGTGAGCCGGCGCTCACGAGAGCGGCGCCTCAACAAGCTGAAAATCTTCTAGTTTGGACGCATACATGACCGAAGCTCCTGGAAACAGCGCAGCAGTTTCTCCGCCTGATGGTGGTGTTAAGCTCGTTATTCACAAGGATGGGCGCTGGTTTCAGAACGGGCGAGAAATAGTCCACAAAGAGATTTACCGCTTTTTGAACAGCGCCTTGGAAAAGACCCCAAGTGGTGAATACCAAGTGCGAATGGGCGAGCAGATTTGTCCCGTCGAGGTGGAAGACGCTCCGTTCGTGGTGCTGGGAGTCACGGAAGACCGCACGGGCGATATTCTCCTCGAACTGAATGACGGGACCACGGAACCGTTATCGGCTGAAGGGCTCCGCATCGGCCGCGACAACGTGCCGTACGTGCATGTGAAGGACGCCCGCTTTACGGCTCGCTTCTCACGACCCGCTTATTATCAGCTTGCAACCTACATTTCCTCGGAGGACAACGAGACGTTTTCGTTGACGATTAAGGGCGTCGAATATCGAATAGGTAATCATTCAGAGGGCGTTTAACGCATTGCGAGTGGTCGGATTGCACCGTCACATCCCGTGCAACTCCCGCTGAAAGCCGCGTCTCTACGCCTGTCGAGATAACCGGACACATGGTTTACTTCATGATCGGTTTAGGCGCATCGAGAATGAGGGTTACGGGTCCGTCGTTTACAAGCGCCACCTGCATCATTGCGCCGAAGCGTCCGGTTTGGACGGGTATGCCTCCTTCAGCTACGGCCTGTATGAACGCATGGTAAAGAGCCTCTGCCGCCTCAGGAGGCGCTGAGTCGGTGTACGAGGGTCGTTTGCCTTTACGGCACTCTCCGTAGAGGGTAAATTGCGATACTATCAGCGCTTCACCCTTTATTTGCCGGATGTCCAGGTTCATTTTTCCGTCTGAATCCGGGAAGATGCGCAAACCGGAGATCTTTTCCGCCAGCCATGCCGCCTGCTCGCGACCGTCACCGTTTGCCACCGCCAACAGAACGAGAAGACCCACGCTGATTTCTGCTACGGTTTCCTCCTGAATCCGCACAGATGCCCGGGACACCCGCTGAATCACGGCTCTCACCTCGCAATTCCTTGAAACCGGCGCCACAGCAGCAAGAATGCGGGTACGTAATCTTCCGGTCGGCTCTCCATCCTTCGTGTGAGTTCATCCGCTGCGACGAACTCGCCGCTAAGGATCTCTTCGGGATTGGGCCGGGGTTCAACTGAACTGACGATGGTGTAGAGCACGACGTGCTCGTTATCCGTGAGCGTAGACGCCGCGATCTTGAGCTGTTCCGTCAGTGCGCCGGTGACGCCGAGTTCTTCCAGCAGCTCCCGTGTCGCCGCGACCCGGTAGGATTCGCCGGGATCCACATGTCCCGCAGCGGAGCTGTCCAGCGTGAGGGGATGCCGATCCTTGTCCGCGGAACGTCGTTGGACATAGATTGCGCCGGCCTCATTGAAGAGAAAGATGTACACCGCCCTGTGCATCAGGCCCTCGGCATGGATTTGCCGACGCGCGGCTATGTCGATGATCCGGTCGTACTCGTCGACGACTTCCAGGAGTTCGTTATCAGTGGAGAACATTTTTCTACCATGGGTGAGGAGGGTGGTAAACCGCGTTCAGGCGTCGGAGCGTCCCAAGCGGCAAAAAGAGAATCTTTACGTCATCGTGCATTGTAGGACGTGAGATGCTTCTGATCGCAAATAAGGTTGCATTCACCGGACATCGAGAAGTCTCAACGCCCGGTGAACTATTCACAAGTTACCTGTGAGCTACCCGTGCAAATTGCTCTTCAACCTTTTTCCAATTAATGATCTTTGCGAAGTTGTCCACATATTCGGCGCGGCGGTTCTGGTATTTCAGGTAATACGCATGTTCCCACACATCGCATACCATGAGCGGCACAACGCCCCAGCTTGTGAGGTTCTGGTGTTTTTCCGCCTGCATGACGATCAGACGTTGGCTGAAGGGCTCCCAGCCTAAGATGCCCCAACCGGAGGCTTCAACGGCCTTGCTTGCGGCTGCGAACTGCTTCCAGAAGACGTCATAGGAGCCGAAGTCGCGTTTAATAGCGTCGGCGAGCGCGCCGCTGGGTTGACCACCGGCATTGGGGCCGATTGTGGCAAAATAGATCCAATGAAGCACCACACCCGAGCCGTTAAAGGCCAAGTCTCGGGAGAGGCACTTTATGTCGTCGAATGAACCAGCCGTACGCGCCTTATCAAGCTTTTCCAGGGTCGTGTTCAGGCCCTTCACGTAGCCGGCAAAATGCTTGCCGTGATGAATCTTCACAGTTTCCTTGTCGATGATTGGCTCAAGGGCGTCTTCCGGGTAAGGCAGGGGCGGGAGAGTATGCTTAAAGACACCGGGCTGACCGGTTTGACCGGGTTGCTGTTGCTTGTCGGGGTGTTGCGCCAAAGCGTCCTTGTCCAAAACCGTAGCCAGCAGACCGAGAGTAGCCGCTGCGCCTGTTCCCCACATAAGTTCCCTTCTGGTCAGTTCATCCCACATGTGCAATCCTTTCGTTCAGACAGAACAATGTTGCTGAATCTACCATGTAAAAACGGCGCCCTGTTCGCTCATGACAACAATTCGCCATGTAGCGTAAGCTTCACATCTATCCGGCTCAAAAGCATATGTGACGCCGCTGGATCCCTGTTGAAAAGTCTAGCCGATTCACCATCCCATTGCAATGTGCACACACTTTCCGTATGGAAGCGCTGTAGTATCGAATGCAGCCGGACCGATGGAGGACACGAGAGAGAAGCATTCTTTTACTATGGAATGGCCGCCCCTATGGATTTACGAGGTAGAGGCCCGGAGGAGAGGTCTCAAGCTCAACAACCCAACAGTGGGAGAATACACTTGCCATTTTATGCGCTTTTGCGCATGATAGGGATTCCGAAACGCGCAGTCCCGCAGCACGATTATACTTTCATTCGGGCGGGCATCTCCGACGATTTTGGCCGGACCACAGCCAGTAAAAATAATTTTGTTGAGATTTATTATTAAAATTAGTAGAATGAAGCTAAAATTTAAAGTGAGTCACCCGGAGTGTCCCGCTCAATGACAGCGAACGCCATACGTCTCTTCCGTTTACTTATCTGCCTCATCGTTTCAGCGCTGTGCGGCGTAGCCAATGCCCAGACCTCCGTTAGTCTATGGGACCCCGTCGCTTACTGGATGCCTAGATTACCGTGTTTCGCGCAAGCCTGCGAACAAGATACTCCAGGTGTGACGCAGGCCTCATACGGGCATACCCCGCGCTCGAGGTTCAGGGGTGAAGGGCGGCTCATGGGCGTGTATTCACGGCTGTGTCCGGGAACGTTGACCGATTCGACCGGAACATACGATTTCAAAAAGGATCTCGGTTTCCCGGAAAAAATGGGGCAGATTGAAACTTCGGCGCGAACGCAACTAGGCCGGTATTCGTTGCGATATATTTACACATACTACTTGCGCGCTTACCAGGGCTCGTGGGCAACATTTCAGCCGTCCGACTTTCGTGTGGGCGCGGACATGGACCTGATCCAAACTAACTCTTTACGCTTAGGAGTAAATGCGGATATCAATTGGAAGGGATCTCGGTTGACCTATACTATCGCAAATGTGAAATCGGCGGATATTCGCTTCCAGCGTCCCACAACCTACGGTTTTCACTTCGTCTATAACCCTATAGCGCCTACGAGCGTCTCCCTGAGTTTAGAGCTGCGGGCGCGATTCCCATGGAACGATAAAGCTCTTGTCACTGAATACGAAGCCGCCGGTGGGCTGCGCTTTCCGGGCGCCATGATGGGGGGGGCCACGGTGCGCGGCGGGTATCGGTATACTCGCATGGACCTACGCTCTGGAGACACCCACGTGGAAGCCGACTTATCCGGTATTTTTGGAGAATTGGTGTATTACTACTAGGCGAAGCTAACTACCGGTTATGCGTATTGCTTCACAATTCAGTCGATAGGCCCTTTCTTGGAATTTCAAGATCAGATTAGAAAGAGTGTCAATTCCTCGCCGTCCGCCCTCATCGTAATACCGCACAATCCAATGGCTCCCCTAGAACCATCGCATTTGGCTTCACCTCATTCCCATCAACGCTCTAGGGATGAAGCGGCGGACCCGGCGTCTGAAAGCGCCGAATCCAGGTTGAAAGGGAAGCTCACACCCTTGGCTTTGGTTGATACATAGATACGCTTGGCCGAAGCGATGTCTCCCTTTTTCAAATATGTAGCTACGAGAAAGGCCGCTGCCGGACTATTGAGCGGATCAGTGTCCAATGCGTGCGAAAAGTGTGCAACGGCAGCGTCCCAGTCGCTTAATGCAAACATAATCCGGCCTTCACCGATTTGCACAGCGGGGTCCCGCTGGTCCATTTGTTCGAGTATGCGCAGGATGTCTATGGCTGCTTCTTTCTCCCCCGCATTGGCCAAAGTAACGGCGTATTTCGTTTGGTACTTGACGTCCTTGGGCGTCAATTGCGCCGCCACCTTGTAGTAGCGTAACGCCTCCGCCCGTTCCCCTCTCTGTTCGAGAACCTGGGCCATGCCGAAATAGGCGATGTCCGGCACATATTCCGCTCGGTTGAGGATGTACGACCACAAGGTTTCGCTATTCTTCCAGACCCCGATTTGAGAGCGCGTATGCTGCGCATACACGAATGCGAACGCGGCAATGAGCGCTATCGCGACCGGCGCCGCCGCACGGTTCCATTTTCCGTGAGACAGGCGCGTCAGCGATGCGGCGATACCTGCCGTGAGCAAGAGCCACAGTCCCATGGTAGGCAAATACGTGTACCGATCCGCCATTGAATGCCTATACGACATAAAAAACCCCAGCGCGGGCGTCAGCGTGACCAGAAAGTATAGCCAAGCCGCCAGCCATATCGGGTCCCGCCGTGTGGTGCGCCAAATGGCGGCTCCGGTAACCGCTACGATTGCGGCCAGCGACAATACGTATGGAAGAGAGAAGTAGTCGAGCCCCCGATCCATCTGATACAGCGGCAATAAATCACCCGGCCAAAGCGATTGCCGGATGTAAAACCACACCGCATACGAGGCGTTCATAATACGTATAATCGGGGGCACGTAATCGAGAGGCACTGTACGCCCACTGGTGGCGTACATGTTCATGGCGATTGCGGCGGCGCTGAGGACAAAGAACGGCAGTTTGCTCATCACCTGGCGGGTCCAGGTCGAGCGCGTCAACACGCGACCCGGAAAGTAGTCAATCAAGAGGAGTACAAGGGGCAGTGTGACGGCCATAGGTTTAGCGAGCAGCGCCAAGGCATGGCAAACAAGAGCCGCGTACCAACTACTCTTTGCGGGCGCCTGAAAATATCTTATGTAGAAACTCACACTCAGCAAGAAAAAAAAGGCGCACAGCACGTCCTTGCGTTCGGCGATCCAGACGACGGATTCCACGCGAAGCGGATGCACACCGAAGAGAAGGGCCACTCCGAAAGCCGCCACAAGCCGCGCCGACAGGGTAAAGAAGTGTCCTTGGGGATTATTGCGTTCCCAAAGAGCGAACAGGCCCAAGGCTATCCACGCGAACAGCACAATGTTGAAGCAGTGCAGAAGTATGCTCTCCAGCCGCTGGGGAGACGGGTTCATGCCCCATAACGAGACGTCCAGCGCGTGAGAAAACCACGTGAGCGGGTGCCACACCCCCGCATACGAGGTGGTCAGCATCCACCACAGCGTAGTTGGGGTAATTGACTTGATATTTGGGTTATCAAGGACAAACGCGTAGTCGTCCCAATCCACAAAATCGTTTGCTACGCTGGGGAGAAACACGAAGAACACCACCGCAAACAGGCCGATGAAGCAGTATACGATGATCGAGCGGGTAGACATGCGGGCGGTATCAGTCATTCATGTATCTCGTTCGTGTGGAAATGTGGATGAGGTTCACGTACACTAGACTTTACGACGGGAGAATATCTCGTGTCCACTACCGGCGTGCATTTTTAACGTAGAGCGGTTGTTACACACGGGTTTTTTGGTGGATATTTTACATGTAAATGTTTCTAATTCGATAGGAAAGCGGGCTGACTAAAGTACGTTCAGGTAGTCCATCCTGAGGGACACGTTTCAGCGCTTAAACCGACTCACGGTGTCTTCCTTACATGGCTTACCCTGTATCGCTGCCCCGGCGCAGAACTGTTCCGCTTCAGTGTATCGGTTATTGTCCATGAGCGCATTGGCTATATTGTCCCTGAGGCCGGGGAAGTCAGGCTGCAACGTGAACGCCCGCTGAAATGCCAAAAGGGCTGCGTCAAATCGCCCCTTGTGAGCGTACGCGGCGCCCAGCACGTTCAGCGTCTCGGTGCGTGTGGAAAACTTCAGGCTTTTCTCCAACAGGGCGATAGCTTCATCCACGTGGCCTCGGCTCAGCAATATGGCCCCATACTGGTAATATGGATCCGGTAGAAAGGGAGCCAGCTCGATAGCCTTGCGAAACTCTTTCACCGCTTCCTCTTCTTTACCGTCATTATAATACGAAAGTCCCAGCTCATTGTGAACCTGTGCGAAGTTCGGGTTGCGTTGAAGAACATCCTCGAAAAGCTTAAAGGTCTCCTGATTCTTACCCTGCTGTCTGAGAATTCTCCCGAGCATTACATATGCGGAGGACGCTGTTGTTTCGAGTTTGACGGCTCGCTTGAACGCCGTTTCTGCACGTTTGTAGTCTTTCCTTTGCAGGTAAACGTTTCCCAAGTTCAGTTGCGGGGAATCGAGAAACGGCGCCAACTCGGCGGCTTTGAGAAACATAGATTCGGCGGTGTCCAGGTCGCCCTTGTCCAGCTTCAGGACGCCCAAGTTGTTGAAGGCCGCAACGGACGTAGGGTTCTTTTCTAGGGCGGTTTGCCATACGGTCGAAGGATTGGACCACAGGTGTGTCTGCCGAAAAGTAAGCGCTCCTAAGAACGTAACCCACAGGGCCATGCCGGCTAAGAAAATTCGCCCATACCGTGAGTTTTCGCCATATCGTGTAAGAAAAGCCCGCGTTCCGACGGCTATGATTATGCTGATTCCCACCATCGGTAAATAGATAAAATGATCCGCAACATATGAGTGATTTATATACCCGAAAGGAAAGAGGCCGGTTACGAGACTGAGATTCAGTAGAAAAAAGAAACCGCCGAAGAGCGCCCAGCGATTGATACGTCGGCTGAAATACACAGTAGCCGCTAGCAGACTGGTCGAGGCGACCAGAAGCGCAATGAAGAGATACAGATTAGGCCAGATCTTCCATTTCGGGTATATAGGCGCCAAGTCAAAGGGAAAAACAAGTTTGGAAAGATAAAACCATATTGCTCCGGATGCGATGAGCGGCCGGTACATAGGTGAAGGCAGCATACCCGGCAGGACTATCTCTGTCGACATGACATACAAGCCCCACGCCACGGAAATCACGAGGCACACCACAATGCAGCCCCAAATGGGCGGTTTCGCCAACAAACGCCTGTCGATCGTAATCGCCGCAGCAGCTAAGACAATGGGAAACACCACAGCGCTCGGCTTGGACAACAAACTACAGAGAAATAGAAGGACTATGATAATGAGTCGCCAATACTGCGTGTTTCGCAGAGTCTGTATAAATACGATGAGCCCCGACACATAGAACATCGTCGCCAGCAGGTTCTTTCGTTCCGCAATCCAGGCTACTGTGGCTGTTTGCAAAGGGTGCATGGCAAACATTAAGCTACCGAGAAACGAGGCCGCCGGATTCTTTGTGACGATAACAAGCAGATAATAGACGAGTAGGCAGTTGACGAGATGAAAAAAAAGATTAAATACCTTGGAAGCCACAGGATTTGGCCGTTCTCCATGGGCTCCGATACCTTGATCGGCCATCAGTGAAAGAAAGCTTAGAGGGTTATAATAGAACTCAGCTTTGTGGCTCAACCGTATATCTGTGACCAACGCCCAGGCGCGTTCCCAGCCTGGTTTCCACACTGCCTCGACGAGCCGTATGTCATCCCATCCGGAAAAGCCTTGATTCACCACGGGAGAAAATACGGCGGCAGTCGCTAAGACCAAGACCACGCACGCGAAAAGATGTGTATAGCGTCGCTTAAGTGCGGGATTTTCGGTTGTGGTGGTCGCATTTTCGATGGGGGAACTCATTTCACGATTCTATAGCAGTCACTACTCGGCTCTCCAGGGCGTAATGGACACGGCCGGTAGCCGCACCTAGGTAGAGTACAGTCGGGCGTAGATTGTTTGGCGCTAGTATCTGTATCTAGTCGGCTCGCACATGTAAGACCTAAGCTTTCTCAGATACCGAGAAACCGCGCACGTTCATGGGTTTGAATGCCGTGCGAATAAAAATACCCGGACTGCGGAGACAGACCGGGTATTCATGGTGTAAGGCGAACGCTTAGAAGTTGGACAATGTGGCGCAATCCGCACCGCCCGGAGCGGCAAGAGCACAGTTCGCCGTGCTGACCATACTCGCGGTGTAGCAGGTTTGACCACGACCGCCGTACTCGGTGCCCGTGCAGGTTCCTGTGATGGCGGGAAGGTCGGTTCCACCGCCGAGGGTCTGGCGGTAAATATAACGGCTACCGGCGACAGGTTGGCTGCCTTTAATGGCGCAAGCGCTTGCAATTCGGTTCGCGGCGTCGCCGAGAATAAGCACGGTACATTTGCGCGTGGACCCACCCCATCCATAATAGGGGCCTACCAGCCAAGCAAGGTCAACGCTGGTAGCAGCCACTTCCAACGAGGAGCAGTTGAGGTCTACGAGTTCGTTACCGAGTCTTTCCAGAGAGGCGCCCAATCTCGAAATGTCGCCTGTTGCGGAGCGGTCACATGCTGTTCTCTTATACGCCACATAATAGGGGATGGCGATTGCCAAGATGATTCCGATAATGGCCACGACGACCATGAGTTCGATGAGCGTAAAGCCTTTCACGTTCTTGAACTTGGATAACACGATAGTCTCCTTTTTCTTGGGAAGAATGTACTCGGCCGTGCAGAGGACGGTCGTAAACGGTGTCGGCGCATTTGTTTTTCATTGTAGGAGTAGCAATATCCATTCCAGGGAATCTTATTCACTCAAGGGGCGCTAACACCGGGTCCCCCCTGAGCCTAAACCTTCCATGCGACATCGAAGTGTCCAAAAGCGTCACTTGAGATGGGGAAGTCAACAGATAGGCGTCTGAGCAAGTCAGCCACGGGCGCCAAGATACTTGACGGCTCTGACAATTTTGGGTGTGGCGCGGTGACATTATGGCTTACGTTCCATACTTCTGCAGCAATAAAGATGATGGCGCTTTCGTGCCCCTAAAATAATTGACGGCTGAGCGGTTACCACACGTACGACTGTCGGAAGGTCGTAGCGCTACTCGAACCTAGTTACGCGCTCAAGCGGCCGGACGAGAAACGTCCGTTTCTATGCACCCCACCTCGACCAATAGCCAATAGGCGGCGATCTTGACCACAGTCTTGGGAATCCCTCATGATGGTGAAATTACCTTTACCGCCTGTCGCATGGTGTCGATGATTTCATACATATTGGACACACGGCCCACCTGAAGCTTATCCGCGATGCCGAATCTCTCCAGACACGTGCCGCAGGAGAGCACTTCCACCCCCTTGCTTTCCAGCAGACTCAAGGCTTCAGCGGCTTCCGAATCCGTGGTGGTGAGCTTCACGCCGGCATTGATACAGATAATGCGCCAGGGCAGTTCATCCATATCGAGCCAGGTACGGAGAAAGCCGCGCACGAGCTGAGCGCCCAATTCGGGGTCGCCGTTCCCCAGCCGATCATGTGAAAGGTAAAGCGCTAGACCACCGGTTTGCGCCCGGAGAGTCTGTGCAGGTGTGTGGCCCCCGGAGGACATCACAACATCTCGGGAGTGTATAAGGATCGCGTATCCGGCGGCGCTCTCTTCTACTTCACAGTCCATACCCTGATTGGCCGCAAACCGAGCCACGTTCTCTTTGGACGTGGGATTATCCACAAGCACTCGTAAGGGTGGAACTCCATGCGCTTCAAGGCTTCGTTTGGTTTCCAGGACAGGTTGTGGGCAGAGTAACCCACGACAATCCAGTGTGCGTATTTCGGACATAAAAGCTCCTGGTGAGAGTTGTGTTTGCATAAACATGCGGCCTCTACGAGCAGCTCGTTGAGCTAGGCGTCGGAGTAAACTTCCCAAAGCGCATGGTCGCGGACTGAAATGAGCCAAGCGATTCCGTCGTTAAAGGGCGATTCTACCCGCAAGAATCGCAATTGTCTATGAGCGTTATCGTGATTCCTAATACGAGCTTCCGACGGCGCTTGCACCCGTGGAGAGGAACGCCTGTCCGGCGTCTCCATTGAGGAATAGCGTTGTCTTCACGCAGACACGCATGGTATATAGAGATACGTCCACCACTAGGACGAGATTTCGAGCCGAAGGGATATTCAGGCCCACTTCACGACTACCGTGCGTAGGCCTGAAACACGCAGGTGTAGTGTGGACGCCCGCATTGGGAGCGTCGAATGTCACGTGCGACAGCCTATCCCTGGGCGTGGGTGCGTGGGTGCGTGGGTCTTTGGGAGACACCATCCGTGATGGGCCAAACTGACCCGTAACTCCCAAAGGCGCTGATCTGCTCAGCCATGAGCGCCGTACGCTCGCGGGCCTATTCGCCCCATGAGCCGACATATCGGCGGGTCAAAACGACCGCACTGCCGGATGCGGCAATTCGTCATGCACGGACACGTGTACATGACACCGACACCACATTCGTTTACTCCTATATACATTCCATTAAAGAGGAGCGGCCTTTGAGAAAAATTGCTATACTAGGCGCAGGTAACATGGGAACGGCGCTCATAAAGGGCTTGGCTGAATCGGCAGGCCCAAACGACGTCGAGATCACGGTCTATGACGTGGATAGCGCTCGTGTTCATTCGCTTCAGGAGCGCTACGGCGTCGAGTCGGCGCAATCTACAACATCCGTGGTGACCGACGAGACGGAGTTTCTCATTCTAGCGGTCAAGCCGCAGATACTGCCTGCGGTTCTTGGGTCCCTCAAGGACGTTCTGCATGAAAATACGCTTGTAATCTCCATTGCAGCGGGTGTGACCACGGACTCCATGCTGGCTCTGACCGGACCGCAATGTAAGCTGATTCGCAGCATGCCAAACGCCGCAGCCATGATCCAGCGCGGAGTTACGGCGGTGTGCAAAGCGGGCGCCGCAACGGACACGGACCTGGAAGCGGCAGCGGACCTGCTTTCCTGCGTGGGTCCAGTAGTGAAAGTGGACGAAAAGCTCATGAATGCGGTGACCGCCTTGTCCGGAAGCGGTCCCGGTTATATCTTCGTGATGATGGAGGCGTTTACCGACGGCGCCGTCAACCTCGGTCTCGATAGAGTCACGGCCCGCAAGCTGACGGTCCAGACTTTTTTGGGCGCCGCTAGTATGGCCACCGATGAGAGCGCTTCCTTCAGTGAACTCAAGGACCGTATTACATCTCCCGGTGGTACCACCATTGCAGGCATACAGGTGATGGAACAAGCGGGACTCAGGGGTATCCTTATGGACGTTGTGGAAGCCGCCGCGATGCGTGGGGAAGAGCTTGGTGAGAAATAATCCTCGGGGTTAAGGGCTAGATCCCAACTTGCTCCCGCCCCGCCGGCACGACACATAGGCGTGATGAATGGAAAGAGAATTTCGCTGTCCCTCATGCGGCGCAGAGAATGCCGTAACTAATCCCGGCATTCTGATGAAGGTGTGCGACTACTGTAAGACCGCATTGTACTGGGATAAGGAATCAGCCTTACGAGCGGGTAACAAGTCACTAGATCTTCCTCAGTCTCCGCGATTCAAGGTAGGGGCGTACGGCAAGTTGGCAGGCAAGCCTTTCGCAGTACTCGGCCGGCTTACCTACGAGCACGATTCCGGTTTTTGGCACGAGTGGTTCATAGAACAAGAAGATGGAAGCCTGCTGTGGCTCACGGAAGACGAGGGTGAACTTTTCATCGAGCGACCCCTTACCCTCAAGAACTTGCCCCCGAGTTTTGACTCCATTAAAGCGGGCTCGGAAATTACCCTGGATGACAAGACCGCGGTCGTGGAAGAAATCGGTTACGCCAAGTGCATAGGCGGCGAAGGTCAGATTCCCTTCCTTGTGGAGCTTGGCGACACCTACCCGTACGTGGACGGCGCCTCCATGGACGGCGCAAACTCCTTTGGGCTCGAGTACGACTCTCAAGGGGCGCCTAAGGCTTTCTGGGGCCGTATCGTCAACCTGAAGTCCGCTGCGCCGAAGTCTCTCGCTCGCTCGGAAGCTGAAGCCAAACAGAGCGAGCTGATCCAGTGCGTCAACTGCGGAAAGCCCTGGGAGGGTAAGCGGGTCGATAACACCAAGATGGTCGTGTGCGCAGCCTGCGGCGCCGCCCTAGAGCTTGACGGAGCGGAAACTCGCGTCGTGGGGCTCAACACTGGGGACGCGCCGATCTTCACCTTCGGTGTCGGTGTGAAACTCGAGTTCGACGGCGTCGTTTACGGGGTCATGGGCCGCATGGTCTATGTCGCTCAGGATGAGGGGCTGGAATACTCCTCGCGAGAATACATTCTCTATAATCCCGCTGCCGGTTATAAGCGCCTCAGTGAGGAAAGCGGCCATTTTGTCCTCTCAGAGGTGACTCATACGCATTTTCGCTACCCTGAGTCAGCTGGACGCAAAACGCGAGTGCAAATCGGCGGCGAGAAATTTCAGCTCTTCGAGACCGGTATTGCGATTTTGCGATGGGTGGACGGAGCCCTCCCTTGGCGCGCGGTGACAGGAGAGAGCACTCAATATACGTTATTTATTCATCCGCCCCATTGTGTGGACTACGAAATCACCGGAAACGAGGTGGAACTCTTTCGGGGCACGTACGTCACCAATGGACAAATGCAAAGCGCAGCGCCGCCGGATTGGGCAATCCCCACCCCGCTGGGTATTCACCCTTGTCAGCCGTATGTGGCCGCGCCATGGCTCAGAAACCTCTGGAAGATAGGGGCGATTTTTCTCGCGCTTAACGTGCTGCTTCTCATCTACGCGGCGGCCGGTGTCGAAAAACAGGTTCTGAGCGACACCGTGACGGCTGAGCAGTACAAGGCGGGCTATACAAGCGTACCTTTTACGGTAGCCAAAAATGGTGAGGTCCTGCGGGTCGTGGGCAAGGCGCCGGTGAACAATTCATGGCTCGGCGTAGATGTGGGCCTAGTGACACCCGATGACAAGGTTGTCAACGAGGTGAATCATGACCTCTACTTCTATCACGGAGCAGATGAAGACGGCACTTGGAATGAAGGTTCAAGCGTGTTTTCGTCTCATATGCGTGTCGCCAAGGCAGGCGACTACAAGCTTCTGGTGCGTGGCGAAGGGGGTAGCGGCGTCCAAGGAACGGGGCCTGCGCGTCAAGAATCCGTCACCATAACGCTGTTCAGGAATTCGCGAATGCCGGGATATTTTTGGGGTTCTATTTTGGCGTGTGCGTTCTTCTTACTCCTCGAGCCACTCCTCAGGTGGCGCTTCAATCGTAAACGTTGGCGAGAATAAGCGGCCTGCCATTTAGGAAAGAATATGGTAACAGTTTTCAAGACCATCGTTTGTGTGTTTCTGCTGGGTGTCACCGTCACAGCGTACGGTGGGGCCTGTTACGGCTGGTTTCTCACCAACCCCATAAAGAAGCCCGTGAGCGTGCGCGAGGGTTCAAGGTATCGGCACACACCTTATCTTTTCTACGGTCGCACCCATACGGGCGGGGGATATTCCTCTGGTAAGTAAGTCGTGAACCCCTCGTTTTCCGGAGTTTACCTCCTTGGGTCGGTCTTCACAGTCGCGGTTTGCGGTCTGATTTACGAACTTGTAGCCGCTGCGCTCTCCAGCTACCTGCTCGGCGGTTCCGTGACCCAATTTTCGCTTGTCATCGGTATCTTTTTGACGGCGATGGGTTTGGGTTCTTATCTCACTCGCTACTTACCCGACGACGCGGCCGACGCGTTCATTGCTATTCAAATAGCTATAGGGTTGGTTGGTGGATTATCCGCGCCGCTCCTGCTGACGTCTTTTGCGTTGTCGCTTGCGTATTGGCCCGTCCTGGTGATGGTACTGACGATCACCGGAACGCTCGTGGGCATGGAAATCCCCTTGCTCATTCGACTGCTGAAGGACGAAAACGCATTGCGCATAACCGTCTCAAATGTGCTTGCGTTGGACTACATGGGCGCGCTTATCGCTTCCGTGGCCTTTCCCTTGATCTTGGTCCCATACGTGGGTTTGCTGCGGACATCCCTCATCTGCGGATTGCTGAACATAGCGGTGGCGTTGCTCGGTGTGAAAATTTTGCGACCAGTCCTGAAGGCGCGCAATCGACTATTACCCGCTGCGGTGGTTTCAGCCGTGGTTTTGGTTGCGGGTCTTGCCGCTTCGGGAGTGTTCACCGGAATGGTGGAGACGTTTCTTTATCAGGATAGGATTGTTTTTGCGAAACAGACGCCTTATCAGCGTATTGTCGTTACCAGATGGCGTGACGATATTCGCCTGTTTCTCGATGGGCATCTCCAGTTTTCCAGCATTGACGAGCATCGGTATCATGAAGCTCTGGTCCATCCTGCCATGGCCGCTGCGCCGGGAGCTGTGCGAGCCCTGATTCTCGGCGGCGGCGACGGCTTAACCGCAAGGGAGGTCCTGAAATATCCGCGAATTCAGCGCATCGATTTGGTGGACCTTGACGGGGATATGATTGATCTCTTCACCAACCATTCCGCGTTGGCCGATCTGTCGCGCAGGGCGCTTTCGGATAGCCGCCTTACCGTGCATGTGCAGGACGCAGGCAAGTTTCTGGAAAACTCCACGGAGTTTTGGGATGTGATTTTCATCGACTTACCGGACCCGAATAACCTGTCGCTGGCGCGACTTTATTCCACATCGTTTTACTCCCTTGTAGCCAAGAGACTGAGCAAGTACGGGGTTATTGCAACCCAGGCTACCAGTCCCTTTTATGCGCCCGATGCGTTCTGGTGTATCGCCAAGACGCTGGAGACGGCGAGAGTAGGTCCGGAGGGGGGTTTGTACGTGTATCCCTACCATGCGCATGTGCCGTCGTTTGGGGATTGGGGCTTCATACTGGCCTCGCGCCGGCCGTTTGATCCGGCGAGTCTCAGATTGGATTCAGCTATTCCCCTCAAGTTCCTGTCTCAGGATCTCTTGCCGACGCTGTTCCTTTTCCCGAAGGATTTGCGCACAAGCAAAGAAATACAGCCGAATCGTTTGGACAACCAAATCATCATGGAATACTACAAGCGAAGCTGGAAGCGGTTCTCGCAATAAGAAACCCAGCCGAAAACCCTCACCAAGGAGAGCCCGTGCCACTCATGATCCATGCCATGCTTGAGTTGATACTCGTCACGGACCGCAGCGCCTCGATGAATAAAGTCGGTCGAACTAGATAGGTCTATCCTTGTGTTTTCTTCATGCGTCTTACTAGGGCAAGGCCGGCGTTCACTTGTCGAGGTCCAGTATTGCCGTTTTAAGGGCGCCGCCGTAGTATTCCGCTAGGCTGAGGAATCCGCGGCCATCCTGTGTGTCACCCAGAGTCTCTGCTGCGAAAACGCAGTAACCAAGGCGAAACGCCAGGTACGCTATTGTGTAGAACGGCAGCCTAGCGCGCACGTCGCTCTTGCCTCCGGCCGAGAAATATCGCTCCAGAAAGTTCTTTCGCTCGTCGGGGGTGAAGCGAAACTCAACCATGAAACCGGTCACATCCCAGGCTATGTGTTGCCGACCGGGGAAAAAGTGGTCGTTGTGGTGGTCCGTGGCGTCGGTCTTGATGAAGCCGAAGGCCGTGCGGAGCCATTCCCAGGGCTGCATGCGACCGTCAACGGCTGTGGCTGTGGATGAATAGCGCTCCTGCAGAGTGTCTGCTCGACGGAGGATTCGATTCGCCCAGTCGGCGCCGAGTCCCTCTGCTGTGTTTGCCCGCACCATCTCCAGCATTTCGTCCCAGGAACGGCTCGCAGGGGCGGGAAATTCTCGTTCAACTGCGATAATGTAGCGTGCCGCGAAATGAAGAAACTCGGGTGACCGTTCACTAGCGGCTAATGGCCGGCCATGTCCAAAGCGATAGGCAATGAATCCTCGCGTTAATCGCAGCGGCTCCGGTCCGAAGCCCAATTGGTGAAGCACCTCGGCGCGGCGGTAGGTTGCCTTACCGTGTTTACCGAGCCCCGCAAATTTCCAGAAGATACCCGAATCACGCGAGAGCGCGTCCTTGCCCTCGGAATGAGGTGGTGAATACAGGTACTTGCGGCGTTCCGTGTAGGGGTAGACGGCCGGTTGTTCCCGGCGCGGTTCATACAACAGGCTGCGCCACCTCCCGGCAGAGAGGTCTCGCATGCCGGGGCTGGGGAATAGCTTCGCTTTGCGGCCCTGCGCAAACCAAAGCTCTTCGAATCCGCATACATACTTCTCGTGTAGCGGCCACACCTTGCGCGCGTGCTCGGACCTTAAAGAGCCCACATCGGGAATCCAACTCGGTATGAAGACAATACGATCATCGGTAACCCCGTATTCCGAAAGCATCCGAGCAACGCTGCAGAAAGATGATCCACTCAAGCCGGGGCCTTCATCCGCCACGAGATAATGGGCGTCTAGTTCCCTAGTCAGGCATGCGCTTAGTTCCCGAGATAGTACTATTCGTCTATCGAAGCAATCGCCTCTAGGTCGTACGGTATATGCTTCCACGCAAATTCCGATGCGTCGCAAAGCGGCGGTCACAATGGAGGACAAACTAGTCCCGATGCTTCGGATTCCTATGCAGATTACTCTTGCGGGTGCGCGGTTCTCGTAAAATGTTACCGCCGCTTGCAGATACATTTCCGGATAGAGGGCGTAGAAAGCATATCCTTCCGGTGTTTTGGTTTTCAGGGGCTTATCGGGGAGGATGAGCGCCAAATTACGCAGCTCACGTTCATACGTCGTAAGAGCAGCGTGGGCTTCAGAGAAAAGCTCTTGGTGAGAACAAACCGCAATGTCTCCAGTTAGGACTCCGGCGGTTTTCAGAGCTGCGATGGTAGGCGTCCATTCGTCGCGTTCGGGAGACAGGTCGTCGGTAAGGGCGCTTTCGAACTCGCCGTGCTCGATGAGTAACTCAGTGATTACTTCGTGATCTTGACACCGGGTGTTTGCAATACTTTCGCAGACGGCAAAGAGCTCGGACATGCAATTACGGACGGTTGTGGCCGTAATAGAGTCCCCGTAAACCAGCATGTCGCTGTGCCTCCACTTGAGGTAAGTACGCTCTGCGGCGGAATAAGCGGCCGGACGCTTACTTGAACGGTAATTCCTCAGTGACGTTGATGCACGCGAATTCCGCCCAAAACTCGCCTAAGTGCAGAACGGTTAGAGACGCTGTGTCCATGCGGACGCGCAGCATGTAGTCTATGGGCAAGCCGGCGTAGTGGCAAATGAGCGAACGTATGGGATCCCCATGACTGATGAGGGCTATCGTGCCGTCAGGTATACGGCGCCTGAGTTTTTCTACCTGAGCCGCCATACGGGCCTGAACCTCGATCATCATTTCGCCGTTCGGAATTCGGGTCCCGGTGCGGAACGAATGCCAGTGGGTCCACTTCATGTCTCCTTCCAACTCGCTGAACGTGTGATTGGTCCAGTCCCCGAATTCGATTTCGATGAGGTCGTCGATAAACTCGACCTGTTGTCCCAGTTTTTCAGCAATGATTTCCGCGGTCTGCCTGGTTCGCTCCAGGGGACTTGCGCAGATGAGATCAATGGGAATGCCGGCTAACCGCTCTGCAAGACGCTGAACCTGGCCGACACCATGCTCACTGAGATATACGCCGGGTGAGCGGCCGGGAATGGATTCCCCTGCGGTGGTGTTTCCGTGTCGAATCAGGAGGAATTGCGTCATGAACCAGCGCTCTCCCAAGGCAATACGAAGTGCATCTTTGCGCCGCGGCCTAATCCACCACGGCCAGTAAGGGACTCACGTGACTATCAAGTGACCGAATGGCTTTTCTGTACCCGTTCAGCGTACCCACGTCTACATACGATTCACCATATCGCACACCGACCGCCTTGCCTCCGTTGCGTATATAAGCATTCACAAGGCTGCCGATATATTCATCCTGCTCCTCGCGGGCCAGCCATAGGTCGCGCAACTCATACAGAACACGACCCGGCGCCTTAAAGGCTCCCCACACCCATTTCGTCGGCGAATAGGGTGTTTTCACCAGCATTTCACGGATGTTACTTTCGTCATCCAAAATCACTGCATCGAACAGTTCCGGCTGATCCACCGGGAATAACAGAAATGCCAAGCAATCATCCGGCAAGCTGCGGAAACCATCCTCCGGGAACCAGACAGTATCCGGCATTCCCACCAGCGTCGATTCGTCGGGAGGAATCAGCGGCAATGCCGTGAAAATCGCCGCGCATAGGCCAGTAGGTTGCTGTTGCACCGTATAGCAAAAATGCGCGCTGCCGAGCCCTGACCCATAATACTGCATGATGTCGCTTTTTCGCGGAGAGATCACAAAACATATCTTGTCCGCGCCGGCCAGGAGCATGCGGTTCACCAGGTGTTCGCTTACGGCGCGGGGTCTTTCCACACCCCCTTCGAACCTGCTGCCTACAGGGAGTAATTCCTTTGAGAACGCCAGCGGTTGTATTCTACTGCCGTGTCCCGCGGCCGGAATAATTCCCCACATGGTTTAGCTCCCAGGCCTTACGGAGGCGCCGGCGTATGCTCCACGACTTGTCAGCGACGATCCGAGTAAGCTCTCTAACGCAAGGGCGCGGTGATACGCCGTGTGTTCCGCCAAGACACGTTCCTTGGCGGCTTCCACCAAGGAACGCCGCTTGTCCTCGGGCATGCGCAGCGCACGTATGACCTCGTCGGCGTTGCAAGCGAGAATGATTTCCTTGCCCGGTTCGAGAAACATCTCTAAACCCGCCCACGAGTCGCTGATGATCGGAGCGCCGCAAGCCGCAGCCTCGAAAATACGCCCTGAAGGACAATAGCCCATTTCCGCCATAGCTCCCCTTGTGATGTTCAGCGTGAAACGTGATGAACTGAAGAACCTTCGATGCTCGGACGGCGGCACATGTCGCGCGAAACGGATATTGGGAAGCCGGGGGAAATCTTCGGGATACAGCGAACCGCCGATGAGAAAAGTCTCTTCCGCCATGCGACTCGCCGGCTCAAGAAACAAATCGTGGAGAACGTCTCGTCGGTCCTCGGCATAAGCGCCCAAGTGGGACAACAAGGCTCCGTATTGCGCTTCCGGGCGAGTCGGTGCGTGCGTGTGCGGATCAACACACCCATAGAGAGGCGCCGTATGTTTTGCTCCCAGCCGCTCTTTGAGGAGATCAAGCGCTATGCCTCCCGTGTAGCTCAGGGTGAGATCGTAGGAGGCATACCCGTCAACCGGCACGTATGCGACGTGTTCTCCCTTGGCCAAACGGCTCAGCGTCACCGGGGCGTCCATATCGTAAAAGACCTTAAGAGGACCGTGAACTTGTCTAAGGAGATCCGTGGCGGCCACTGCATCCGGGTAATTAGGAGGTTACAATTGTAGCGTCGGATGAGTGAACATGGGCTTGGGCCGTTTCTTGGATGGTCCCCCAGGCGTCGTAGAGTGTTACGTCAACTCCTGGTATTTCAACGAGATCCCGGTGGGCAGCGTAGTATGGAACGTCTTTCTCGAAGAAGAAGATGGAATTTCCCAGGTCCGCCAAGGCTCGGCACAACCCACGCCAGATAGTGGCATGCCCGTTTCCCCAGGAGGATGTGATTGTAAGACCAAAAATTACTATTTTCATACTATTTCTCTGAACCGTTCACCGGGGTCGGCGACAACTGACCACCCACGAGCGGTTGGTTGCTCTCCAAAAGCATTTCAGCAGAACGTTAGGACATGCGGCAGAGCATACATGTTCCAACAAGTAGATGTTCGTCCAAGCTCTGGGCTGTTGGGTCATACGTCGATGTCACGTTCAAGCGTAGCGCTTTATCACCTCCACAGCGAAATCGGCGAATTCCTCCGGAACGAGAGGTGGACTTGTATGGTCCGGCCGACGTCCGCGCGAAGCCGGTGTAAAACACAACGTCAGCGTGGTGTCGAACTCTTCCAGCGCCTTCATCTGCTTGTCGAACCAGGGAAGCGCATTCGGCCTGAGCCAATCCGCCCAACTGACGCCGGTTCTTAACTTCTTGACGCCCAGGCAACGCAGCCACTTGAGCATAGAGTCCAGGCGGTGGTCTTCAAAGTGCACCCACTGGCATATCCCCATTTCCGGGTTAAACGCATCGATAGAGGGCTTGGGTGTGTCGTCGGCTCGGATCAGTCCCATGTAGAAATGGCGGTAATAGGAACTGCCTTCGCTCTCCTTGTGACGAGTGGTGGCGTCCCAAGTGGGCGGAAGATCCAGCAAACTGTACCAGTAGACACGATCATTGATAGGCAAGAGCAAGTCCTGCGTGCGCTGAAGCCCAAAAACCTGCACTTCGTCGGCGCCGAAGGTGGAAACACCCACCTCGGTCACCCATATGGGTTTGTCCGATACGGTTCGGATCTCGGCAAGTTTTGCCGGCCATTCGTTGATATTCCAGAGATTCCAGTCCAGAGGAAAGCCGTGAACCGCCACAGCATCTAGACAATCAAGGGTCCCGTGCGTCTGCATAAGGTGAATAAAATTCGGATCAATGGGGGAAATCCCCCCGAGCACCAGCGTGAGGTTCGGTTTCTCGGCGCGCACCGCTTGGGCGGCCAGCCTGGTCATGTGAGCGTACTCTTTCCATTCCGGGTCCATCTCGAAATCCCAGTGGGAAAGATTATTGGGTTCATTCCAAAATTTAACGGCTTCTATCATAAGAACAACTCGGGTCTTCAGTCGGCTGTCCGTAGAACATGATATGAACGGATGCGTCGGCGAAGAAATCTTATGCGCATCCTATACTTTGCGGGCGTCTATTTCCTCGACGGCAGAACCTTGAGCCCTCGCAGAGCGGCAAGCTCTTCACCGCGAATCACAGGTTGGTCGTTCCGCGAACACACGTAAATCTCGTGAGCCGGCCGCGCCGTGACCGTAAGTCCCGACGAACGAAGCATAGCCTCAACAGCGGCGTGATTCGGAGCCCACCAGTTTGTGGGATCACCCTCCAACATCTGTTCGATAAAGGCCATTTTGGGCCAACCGGGTTGCAGCATCGCGTCCCGCTCGTCTATTTTCAAGTCCGGCGCGCAGTCCAGTTCTTCCAGACCGGGCATGGTCATGGTCTGAAAAACCATGAACTCCTTAAACAAACGAGCGACAATGTCCAAGGCCAACAAAGGATGCCGCAAATGGTAAAAAACACCCATAAAAAGTGCGTAATCGTATTGTTCAGCTTCGGGAGCCAGATCGTAGACTTGCATACGCCGGAACTGAACTTTGTGCTCAAGCCCGAATTGCTTGGCCGCCCATCCGGCCTGATGCAGGTAGTGCTCGTCCACGTCGATGCCCGAGGCTAGAGCGCCCCGTTTGGCCAACTCGAACGTGTAAAAGCCGGCGTTACAGCCTATATCCAGCACACGCTTGCCAGTGAGATCAGCAGGGAAAAATCCCGCAATTTCTTTCCACTTGAAGCTGGGGAAGTCTCCAAGCGGATGGTGCGGCGCAGTCTGCGAGCTGTCCGGCAAGTGAAGATTGTGGAACCAGGGGCCGAGAGCGGCTATCTCCTCTTCCAAGGGAGTGCTGGGGTTTTGAAAATTGGTTTCAAGTGTCTGAGACATTCTTTACAAATAAATTGAGCGTTTCGTGACGTGAAGGCGACAAATTTACCCACTCAACTCCTGACAATTTAGCTGAAGGGGCTTCCAAAAACAGGAGCAATTCTCCTTATCCTATGCTATTTTTTCTTTCTTCGCAACATCTTCCTTCTGGTCAAGGTGCGTGACCGGCTCTTCTCCCATTATCTCGCGCAGGGTGTTCTTGAGCTTCATGAGTTGGATGAAAAGATCATGCTCCGGAACAATTCCCTCCGAGTGCATGGGACTCTTGAAATAAAACGACAGCCACTCTTGGATGCCCAGTAGTCCCGCTCGTTGGGCAAAATCCATAAAGAGCACAAGATCGAGCACGATGGGCGCCGCGAGGATCGAGTCTCGACACAGAAAATCTATCTTTATTTGCATGGGGTACCCGAGCCACCCAAATATATCAATATTGTCCCAACCTTCTTTGTTGTCGCCGCTTGGGGGATAATAATTGATGCACACCTTGTGGTAAAAATCGCCGTAGAGATCGGGATAGAGGTCAGGCTGCAATATGCCGTCCAGCACCGACAGCTTGCTCTCTTCCTTGGTCTTGAACGATGCAGGGTCATCCAAGACTTCGCCGTCACGATTGCCCAGGATGTTTGAAGAAAACCAGCCGTTCAGCCCCAACATTCTGGCCTTCAGCATGGGAGCTATTACGGTTTTCATGAGGGTTTGTCCCGTCTTGAAGTCCTTGCCGGCTAAGGGAGTCCGCTTGAGCTGTGCGAACTCCAAGAGCGCCGGGACGTCAACGGTGAGGTTCGGCGCCCCATTTACGAATGGGCACGCCTCGGCTATGGCCGCATACGCGTACATCATGCTCGGAGAGATCTCAGGGGCGCTCTCTCGTAAAGCCTTCTCAAATGCGGACAGGCTTTGGTGACACGATTCCAGGAGCGAATACACTTCCGTACTGCCGCACCAGATCACCACCGCTCTCTCCAGGGAGTTAGTCGCCTTAAAATGTCGAATGTCTTCACGGAGCATCTCTACCATCTCGAACTTGCTTTGAGCCTGTTTCACCCATTCTCCGGTGAGATTTCGGACGTAGGTTTGATCGAACACGGCCTTGTACGGTCGTATGCCCTCGAGTTCCTCCGCCATAAGGGCCAAATGTTCTTTGTTTAGGACGCGAGCGGCTTCTGCGGCGTCTCGGCAGCTTTCGTCGCGAATATCCCAGCCGCCGAACTGGAGGCCGTCAAGCGCCTCCAACGGCACGAAATCCTTTATGTGAGGGAATCTATCCTCATTCCGGGCGCCGAGCCGAATCGTCTGCATTTGTGTGATGGAGCCCACGGGAAGCGCCAATTCGCGGCGTATAGCCATAACGCCCGCTATGAACGTCGATGACACTGCGCCGTTCAGTCCGACAATGAGAACTCCGAGTTTTCCGCTGGGTTTCGCAATATGTGGCATGTGTACCTCCGCTGCACAAATTAACGGTAACCATTCACCAGGAAGTGGCCAACAGCTTGCAACGCCGCTGACACGCTCCGGAAGGGCGCTTCGTCTTCCTCGGCGCTGTGCGTCGAGACGTCTCACGCCGGTGAATCATACTTGAAGAGCTTACTGTAGCGCTTGTTCAATTGCGTACGTGATTTCAGCTACAATACTGTTCAGCTCCTGAATGTCTTCCCCTTCAGCCAGCACACGGCACACCGGCTGTGTTCCGGAATAGCGCACTACAATGCGCCCTTTGTCTCTCAGCCTAGTTTCCCCTTCCTTAATGCTTTGGGAAATGAGAGGGGCTTCTGAAAAAGGTCGTTTCACACGGATCGGCACGTTACATACCACCTGAGGATAGCGCTGAATTTCATTCGCCAGTTCGGCGAGACTTTTTCCTGTTCTTCGCATAATAGCAAGCACGTGAAGAACCGCCAAAATGCCGTCGCCGCACGTGGTGTGCTCCAAAAAAATGAAATGTCCCGAGGGTTCACCGCCGAACGCAAAGCCGAATTGATTCATAGCGTTGATGACATGACGGTCGCCGACAGGCGTGCGCACTACGAAGCCGCCTGCGTCTTCAATGGTGCGGTCCAAACCGGAGTTGCTCATGATCGTCACGGCGATGCCTCGATTGCGTAAAACCCCTCGACGGAGCATGTCCAGGGCTACTATTCCGATAATGGTCTCTCCCGGTAATTCACAGCCGGTATTGTCCACGAACACGGCGCGATCCGCGTCTCCGTCAAATGCGGCGCCGAATGCGTAGTCACCGCCGGTTAGCTCCGCGGCCAACGCAGCGGGATGAACGGATCCGCAATCCAAATTAATGTTCCGGCCGTCGGGTTGCACACCCAGGAGTCTTGTTGTAGCCCCAAGCGTCTCAAACAGCAAAGGCGCCACGTGGTAAGCCGCTCCATTGGCGCAGTCCAGGGCGAGCCTCAAACCCTTGAGATCCATGTCAGGCGCTGCCGAGGTTCGGAGAAACTGCACATACTCCTCAGCCGCTGTATCGAGGCGTCGCACGGCCCCGGGCGCAGGGGATGTTGAGCGGTGACTGAGTTCCGGTGCATCCAAATGCCGTTCCACCTGTCGCTCCAAGGCCGTGTCGAACTTCAAGCCACTCTCCAGAAAAAACTTCAACCCATTGTCTGAAGGGGGATTGTGTGATGCGGACACGAGGATTCCCGCGTCACACCCATGGCGGCGGGTAAGAAGAGCGCACCCGGAACTTGGAAGAACCCCGGTGAGCAGGACCTCCGCGCCCGATTCGACAAGGGCGTTCGCTAAAGAGCTTTCGAGCGCAACGCCGGATTCCCGTGTATCTCGAGAAATAAGCGCTCGCATCCTCTTGCCGTTCAGGTTCAACGCCATGGGAACGGCGTGCCCTAAACGCTGAGCCATCTGCGTTGTGATGGGATGGTGATGCGCACGCCCCCGGATTCCGTCGGTGCCGAAGAGTTTCTTCACCATGTGTTCACTTTCTCTATCAATGGATTCGCCGCAATTCGGCCAAATACTGCTGATAGTAGAAACCCTATCCCAGCACAATCAATAGCGACGCCGAGTATCAATTTCGTTTATAAATAGTAACAATGCAGATCTAATGCGCCGGCAATTGTGTAAACATAGCCCTGCCAAGGAAGCGAGCGGTGGCCTTGCATCTAAAGCGCATAACGGCAAAAGGCTATTCGTCGGATTGCTCGCTCTTTGTTGATCGGGCTTCTTCGTCCAAGAGCTGCCGAGAAATCTCCGTAAGATCTAAAGTATCGAGAGAGATCACAAGTGAATCGTTGGAATAGCTCGGTGGCTCACTTGGCGCACGTTCTTCCTGCTCCGGGTTTTCAGTGTGCGTCATGTCCTTTTCCGTTCATGAATATGACGTCGATCAGCGCCTACTAATGCGGATTTTCGTATGCGCGTTCCCATAGTATCCGGGAAGCGGCTCGAAATTTCAACAGCTAATCGGTTAATGAGATTGCGCTCACGCCTCGAGAAAGCAGCAATGTATGTTCTCCTTCAACAGGAAAAATATTCGTGGGTTTGCAGATTCTTGTCGTTTTTCATAAGAAAAATCCATATAATCTTGCAGCAACCGGTCATTCGCAATTATTCGGCGGAAATCTCCCATACGTCTTTGGAGACTTTGGGCGCAATGGTGAGCGGCATAGCTCTCGAGTACATGTTCCGTGCGCCCTCGCGCGTACTACGAATTCATCAAACGTAGACGGGATCGGTTTTCCATCTCATGCCCGCGGCTTGCGTTTCCTCTAACGTAAACCGACTTCGCCTGATCGAGCGCTCCATGAAAACTTTAAAGATAAACGCTTTGGAAGTAGTGAAACTTATTCGTGGCGGAGCGAACGACGCAGCTCTCATGGCCCGCTTCGGACTTACGGCTCAAAACTTACAACGCCTTTTCGCTAAACTGGTCTCTGCAGCGATTATTAGCCAGGGTGAGTTGGAAAGACGCAACGCTTGCAATGCGGGTGACCCTACTGTAGATCTGGACAAAACAGCCTTTCCTCAGGGACCGCCCAAGCCCGTTATAGACGCATTAGAGGCAATCGGGCTCATTCGGGCCGGATGGACCGATATGGATCTCATGCGGAAGTACAACTTGTCCAGCAGAGGAGTGCAGAGTCTCCTGAGAAAACTGTTGCTTGCGGGCGCTATCTCCCAGGACGATATTGAGAACAGGATAGCGGAACAGGACGAAACAATCCGCTTGGAAGACGAGTTCTATCGCCCCACCGCCGACTTCTCCGCAGGCGCAGCCGCAAACGGCGGCAAGTCCAGCGAAGACACATTTCTCAAATCCGGTAAATACACCCAGCCTCCCTCCAAAGTAAATTTCGGATCCTCCGGCGAAAAAGACTATTCGGCGTCTCCTCAAGAAAGGGGAAAAACCTCATTCCCAGTGTACGAAATACGCTCTAAATCAAAAGAGCCGATTTATTGTGGTGAAAGCACAAGCTTGGCCGCGCTCGTGGAAAAGGCCGTGGCCGAGGGTCTGGATCTTTCCGCCGCGGATCTCTCGAAGGCGGACTTGTCTCGCGCGAAATTGGCTGGGGCGAAGCTCGTGGGAGCGGATCTAGCAAAAGCATATCTCGTGGGCGCTGATCTCACAGAGGCCCACCTTACCTCAGCAAATCTGGTGTCCGCAAATCTCTTCGGGGCAAATCTTTACAAGGCTAACTTGGCGGGCGCAGACCTGTCCGACGCCAATTTGTCTTCGGCACATGCGGTATGGGCCTTTATGCCGGGAGCGAATCTCTCAGAGTCGAACCTAACGAGCGCAGATTTCTCAGGCGCGCACATGGGGGACGTGAATCTGTTTGAAGCTATAATGGACGAGACGAAGCTGAAGGGGGCTTACCTCGAAGGCGTCGATCTCCAAGCGGCAAAGTGCAAATCCGGCATACAGTGCGCGTGAAAGGATGTGCGTAGCACGGCTCGTGTGAATGTAAGCGGTGGGCACGTACTCCATCGTTGATACCTTATTTCAGGATAGTTCATGACCATGCGTGATATCCCTTCCGTAAACGAGGCTCATAGAATCACACCGACCCAGTTGGATCCGCCGCCTCGACTGCTTCTTGGGCCGGGGCCGTCCAATATGAGCGCAAGGGTGCGATTAGCCCTCGCTATGAACGAAATCGGGCACTTGGACCCGAAATTCCTTGAGATCATGAACGAGAACCAGGAGCTGCTAAGGTATGTCTGGCAGACGGATAACGAATTTGTCTTGCCTGTAAGCGGAACCGGGAGCGCCGCCATGGAAGCGACGCTCGCAAACTGCGTCGAGCCCGGTGATGTGGTCCTGGTTGGGGTGAACGGCTATTTCGGCGAACGCCTCTGCGACATGGCGTCTCGCTACGGCGCCGATGTTCGCCGTTTAGAGAAGCCATGGGGCGCCGTGTTCAGTCAGGAGGAAATAGGCGAAGGTCTGGAGAGACACAAGCCCGCACTTTTAGGGCTTATCCACGGCGAAACGTCAACGGGCGCCATGCAGCCCATGAACGGCATAGGAAAGCTCTGCCGCGAATTCGATTGCCTGCTCCTCTTGGATACCGTTACGAGTCTCGGCGGAGCCCCGGTTTTTCTCGATAAATGGCATGTGGACATCGCCTACAGCGGTTCGCAAAAATGCTTGAGCTGCACACCGGGAATTTCGCCGCTGACGCTTGGTCCGAGGGCTCTCGATAAGCTCAACTCCCGTAAGACCAAGGTCGCCAACTGGTATCTCGACATGACAATGGTGGGCAAATACTGGGGCAAAGAGCGCATTTATCACCACACGGCTCCGGTCAATCTTAATTATGCGCTGCGTGAAGCGTTGCAGATTATCGCTGAGGAAGGGCTTGAGAATCGGTGGCGCCGACACCGTGAAAACGCCCAAGCCTTGTGGTCGGGCCTGAAAGAGCTTGGAATCGAGTGCTTGGTAGAAAAGAGTTATCGCTTACCGAGTCTTACGACGCCCATCATCCCGACCGGTATGGATGGTAAAGTAGTGTCCGGTTTCCTGTTGCAACATTACAACATCGAAATCGCTGCAGGCATGGGTGAGCTGGCCGGCAGGGTATGGCGCATCGGTCTCATGGGACACAATAGTCGTCCGGAAAACATATTGCTTCTCTTGGCTGCAATGAAGGAGGCCTTACCGACCGCTTCCTAAAAACAACCTGCTGCGTTATCGCATAATTGGTATGGAGCAAGCGCCGCTAATTGGCCCGGTGTGCGGCCCAATACGCTTTTCTGAATTTTTTCGTTGATTCCGGGCCACTTGTCATGTTACGCTAACGCGCGATCTTCATACGACCTATTCCATCCTTCCAGCATCATAAGTCAGCTTTTATCCCGAGGAGGTTTCGTACATGTTCGAGATCCTTGAGAAAGAGCGGATCGGTCCGGGTGTCAGCCGTGCCGTTATTTCCGCTCCAGACATCGCCCGCGCGCATCATCCGGGCCAATTCATCATCCTGAGAACCCACGAGGAAGGGGAACGTATTCCTCTTACCGTAGCCGATAAGGACGTGGACAAGGGCACGATTACCCTCGTTTGGCAAGAAGTGGGCGCCACCACGTACTACATGAGCACCATGTGTGTCGGCGAACGTTTGCTGGACCTGTGCGGTCCCTTGGGCAAGCCGACCCACGTCGAGAAATTCGGCACGGTGGTAAGCGTAGGCGGCGGTATAGGTGTAGCCCCGCTATATCCTATCACGAAAGCCATGTATGAAGCGGGCAATCACGTTATTTCAATTATAGGGGCGAGAACTAAGGGCCTCTTGATCATGACCGACGAGCTGAAGAGCGTCAGTCACGAGCAAATCATCTCCACGGATGACGGCTCACACGGTGTGCACGGCTTCGTCACGCAGGTCCTACAAGGGCTTATCGATAAGGGACAACAAATAAACCTCTGTGTCGCCATCGGCCCAGTCCCCATGATGAAGGCCGTCTGTAATGTCACCAAAGCGGCCAATCTGCCCACGGTCGTGAGTCTCAACCCCATCATGGTTGACGGCACGGGTATGTGCGGCGCGTGCCGGGTTGAAGTCGGGGGCCAAACTATGTTCGGCTGTGTGGACGGCCCGGAATTTGATGGAGCCAAGGTGGATTTTGATCTTCTTATGAAACGACTGGCCATGTACAAAGGGCCGGAACTAATAGCCTTGAACAACTTCCGTGAGACCGATAGAGGTTGCAAGTGCACATTCCCGGGAGGCGCATGATGGAGGAAAAGAAACCGAAAAAACCCAAGGCGCCGCGTCAGAAAATGCCGGAACAGGACGCCATTGAACGGGCGCATAATTTTTATGAGGTGGCTCTCGGCTACTCGAATGACTTGGCCCTTATGGAGGCCAGTCGGTGTCTCCAGTGCAAGAAGCCGTATTGTATGAGCGGTTGCCCTGTGGAAGTGGATATTCCTGACTTCATCGAACTTGTCAAGAAAGGCGATTACATCGGCGCCGCATGGAAGGTTAAAGAGAAGAACGCCTTGCCCAGAATCGCCGGCCGCGTTTGCCCCCAAGAATCTCAGTGCGAATCTAAATGTGTGCTCTTTAAGAAGGGCAAAGGCGAATCCTGCGCCATTGGTCGTCTGGAACGCTTCGTGGCGGATTATGCGGCGGTGCACGGCGGCGGTAAGCTCCCGGAACCGGCGAAATCCACGGGCCTCAAAGTCGGCGTAGTCGGTTCCGGTCCCGCTGGTTTGACCCTGGCGGGCGCTCTCATCAAGAAAGGGATCGCGATCACGGTTTTTGAAGCCCTTCACCAGCTCGGCGGCGTGCTGGTCTACGGTATACCTGAGTTTCGTTTGCCCAAAGCCATCGTGCGCAGTGAAGTGGATGAGCTGCAGGCTTTAGGCGTCGAATTCAAGACAAATTGGGTTATCGGCCGCATCGAGACCGTTGATGACCTCCTGGAAAGATTTGACGGAGTGTTCATCGGCTCCGGCGCAGGGGCTCCGTTGTTCCTGAAGATTCCGGGCGAGAACCTGAACGGCGTCTACTCAGCCAATGAATTCCTCACGAGAGCGAACCTCATGAAGGCCTACACCTTCCCGCAGAGCGACACACCTGTGGCCAAGGGCCGCAGAGTGGTGGTGTTCGGCGGCGGCAACGTGGCCATGGATTCCGCTCGCACGGCGCTACGCCTGGGGGCCGAAGAGGTCAGCATTATCTACCGCAGAACCATGGAAGAGTTGCCGGCCCGTTCAGAGGAAGTGCATCACGCAGTGGAAGAGGGTGTCAACTTTAAGCTGCTGACCGCTCCCATTGAAATCCTGGGCAATGAAACAGGTTGGGCCACAGGCCTCCGTTGCCAGGAAATGACCTTGGGTGAACCGGACGCTTCCGGTCGCCGAAGACCGGTCCCCGTCGAGGGCAAGTACTTCGACATGGAATGTGACACGGTCATCGTGTCTATCGGCAACGGCGCCAACCCGTTGGTCCCCAGCAGCACCCGGAATCTTGAGACGAATAAGTGGGGCAACATTGTTGCTGATCTTGAAAACGGCAAGACATCAAAGGATCGCGTCTGGGCCGGCGGAGACATCGTGACCGGAGCCGCAACGGTTATCTTGGCAATGGGAGCAGGCCGCAAAGCCGCATTGTCCATGATCGATACGTTTGGCGTCTAAATCCAAGTAAAATTGGGGAGAACCATCTCGAAAGAGGGCTTCTCCCCAAACTCCTCTCCGAAAATTCTACATACCCAACACGAACATTTCTCAAGCGGAAGAGCTTTGTGTCGCCGCCGTTTGAGCTTTCACGGAAAGCGTTAAAACCACATACTCTCCGCAAGCGATCTTCAGCAGTCATACTTTCTGAAAACGAAGCGGCGCCCTGCCGAGTACGTATCACAATAAAAACTTCTCGATTGCCTGAACGGTCTTCTCCGCAACCCCGGCGCCGATTTCCTTCACCTTGGGCGTTGACTGTTTAAATGAGCCGTCAAGTATTTCCTGAGTGTAGCGTTCCACGAGGGCTTTGTCACGACCAACCAGGGCCGACGTGCCCTCCTCTAGGTAGAAGGGTCGTTCCGTGTTTTCCCTCGCCACGAGGCACGGGGTGTTGAAAAAAGACGCCTCTCCTTGCACGGAACCGGAGTCCGAGAGCATCATACGGGCGCTCTGAGCCAGCGAGAGAAAATCGATATAGGGGAGCGGCGCCGTTAAGCGCAACCTTGTAAGCCGTTGCACACGCTCGTCAAAGCCGAATTCCGAGAGCTTTTTCACAGTCCGCGGGTGGATGGGGAATATCATGGGACAGGGAATGTTCTCCAGGATCGAAATTACCGAACCCAGCGCTTCCGTAGTATCTACATTGGACGGTCGATGCAGCGTGACCAAGCAGTAGGAATCGGCCTTGAGATCAAAACGAGCCGGCGTATTCGAGGCTTCTATCATTGGGAGAAACATCCGCAATGTCTCGAGCATGATGTCGCCTACGAGATGTACGCGCTCGGAGGGTATACCCTCGTGTTCCAGATTGCGAACCCCCGACGGCTCGGATACAAAAAGCAAGTTCGAGAGGGTATCGGTCAACCTGCGATTCAATTCTTCGGGCATGGTTTCGTCAAACGAACGGAGACCGGCTTCCACGTGCGCAACCGCGATGTGAAGCTTGCGCGCCACCAGGGCAGCGGCTATAGTTGAGTTTACGTCCCCGACCACGATGACGAGATCCGGCTGCAACTCGATGCACGCCTTCTCAAACGCGATCATGATTTTACCGGTCATTTCCCCGTGTCCGCCGGAACCCACCCCGAGGCTCCGTTCAGGCCTTGAGAGCCCTAGTTGATCGAAGAAGACCTGGCTCATTTCTTTGTCGTAGTGTTGGCCGGTGTGCACCAGGTAGTGCGTTATGTCTCGATTTTCGGCAAAGAGGCGCTGAAGCGGCGCTACCTTCATGAAGTTCGGTCTTGCGCCCACTACGCTCACGATTGTTTTTTTCATTCTAACCACTTATCATCCGAGTATTTTTCGTGCCGTGCGTGAAACGAACACCCGTATGTCCCACCACGTCCGTGGCGCATGAAAGACCAGCGCATTAAGCAAATCCCGGCTGCGGCTTGCGGGCGTGAAATTCACAGGCTGCGCTTGCCTTTCAACAGCCATAGCTGCGGCTTTCGGCTGGATCAGCGGATCAATCGGCGTAAAGGCTTCATTGCCGCCGTCCGGGTAGATTGACGACGCCTTTTCATCGGGTGCGCCCGTGGTTAAGACGGTTTCTCTTCCGAGCTGACCCAATGCATCCGCAAGCTTTTCCACCCGTAGGGCATGGTAGACTACCGGTCGCCACCACCAATCCGCATAGGAAGAGGATCGCATGTTGTGCTGCGATGTCTTATGGCCCTCCCATAGATAACGAAGCTGAACGGCGTCTTCCGTGGGATGAGGCGCCTTGGCCACATCAGACAACGGAATGGAGGCAAGACCCATCGTGTGCAGCGTATATCTCAGCAGCCGTTCAGTTATAGGCAGGTTGGCCTCAGCGCCGTCTTTGAAGGGGTGCATGAGGATGCTTACGTGGTTCGATCCTCCATGACGAGCCTGCTTCAGGAAAGCGTCCAGCGAGCCTTGAATCTCCGCCCAGGGTAACCCGTACGTTTCCACGCCTACCGGCATCATGGAGAGGTCGCCGGCGCCTGTCCTGAACGAGCGAATCCGCCCACTCGCCGGGAGAAATCGGGTTCTATAGAAGACCCGCTTTCGAAATAGCGTGAAATATTGCAGGCCCGCCGCGGCCATGGCTTCAGGGGATTGGTTATCCATGCGGTAGATGAAGTTTGCCCCATAAACGGGAGCGTACCGGCCCAGCCTTGTCTTTTGCTCTGTTAGACGCGCAGTTTGGTCCGCCAAAGATCGGCCCTGGAGGAATTCGTGGACCCCGCCGTGCGCCCCGATCTCGTGACCACCTGCGGCTATGCGCTCCATGAGCGTCGGAAAGAACCGTTCCATGAATCCGGTTACAAAGAAAGTGGCTCGCACGCCGAATGATTCAATGAGCGGCAGAAGCCGCGGTATGCCGTATATGGCGCCGCCGAATTGCTCGAAGTCGAAAATAAAGGCGACGGTGGGTCGATCCTGATGAGCTTCGGTATGAACGGCCTCGGCAGCCGGAGCTACGGAAGGCGCGCTCGGGCCGGCGAGAAAGGCCTGGATGCACTCACGCGTTTGCGCGTCTTCCTTGTCACGGTCGATGCCCGAGATGCACGTGTACCCCAGTCCTGCAGACGCGAGAAAACGGCCAATAAAGGGGCGCTTGCTCATGTCCTCATTGCGTGTGAACACAGCCGCTTCGACATCCATGCTCCGGAGCTTGTCCGCCAGTCCCGGATCACGGCCCACTGCGGCATAATCCGTACGCACATCCTGAATGCCGAGCTTCCGGAAGGCAGCCACGTCAAGCCCGAAACGCTTCTCATCTTCGGGGTCCCATATCAGCGCCAGAATATCGAAGTTCATGAGTGGAGGAGCCTTCGAACCACTTGGGCGTATTCATCGCCTATTAGGTTCCAGGAGAAGTTTTCTTCAGCCATTTGCCGGCTTCTTCCGCCCATAGCGTGAAGTTCTTCCCACGAGGAATTCGCCGCATGTTTCATGGAATTCGCCATAGCCTCGGGATCAGGTTCAGACACAAAGCCGCAGTTATAACGGGTGACGAACTCCGCAGTCTCGTCAACGTTGTTCACCAAGATGGGTCTGCCCATGGCCGCGTATTCCGCAAACTTTGTTGGGAATGCGTGACGGATTGCAGTGTGGGCCTCCCGTGGAATGATGAGCGTGGCCACCGAGCCGATAAGCTCCACCATGCGAGTGCGGTCAACTCGATCGAGCAGCTCCACGCGATCCCCAAACTCGTCATAAAATCGCTGCTTAATCACCGCGTCACTCGGCTTGAATCCCAGCAGCAGCATTCTCCCGGCCTCAGGAGGGACTCGTCGCAGCGCCTCGATGAGCAGCTCCACACCTTGCCACACCTGAAATTCGCCGATGTACGCAAAGGCGTACGCAGGTTCGGTGGGTTGGGGCAGCGGCTTGAACAGTTCGAGGTCTACACCGTTGCGTATAAGGCTGATTTTATCGGGATTGTAGCCCCCGGCGAGGAGAGTGTTCCGTTGGGGTTCGCACACCGTGAGATATTGGTCGGCGACTTTCTTGCCCATCCAATCAATCATACGAACTCGAGGCGAAGAAGTGGTCACCGCGCCCTTTGTGTCGGCAGCGTTCGCCATAGCGGATTGAGCGTTCAGATCCCCGTGAATATCCACAATGACGGGACAAGAGAGAAGAGGCTTGAGGAAGTACAATGCCTGAGCGGATTCCTCTCCGCCGCAATAGACAAAGCGGCGTTTGCGCAACATTCCCAACCACAAAGGCATGAACAGGGAAGCGGGCGTTTCCTTATGCAGAGGAAAATGGTCCGCCATAAAGAAGACATCGCACGGTATGGATCGCTCGGAAAGACATTGAGCCAACGTTACGATCCTATGCGTATACGCCGACTTGTCGGCGGCCCCTGCTGCGGAAAGAGCTAATCCCCGTGCTTTCATGCGGCTTAACTTCCCTGCCGGCGAAAAAACATCTCAACGATGTCGATGATTCGCTCAGCAGCGTGTCCGTCGCCGAAGGGGCTTGTTTCCACCACCATGGAACGGTAGTGATCTTCGCTTTCCAGGAGGCGCGAGGCCTCTCGGACGATCTTTTGGCGATCTGTTCCCACCAGGAGCGCCGCCCCGCATTCCACGGCCTCAGGGCGTTCCGTGAGGTTACGGGTGATAAGAACCGGTTTCCTGAGCGAAGGAGCCTCCTCTTGTATGCCGCCGGAATCGGTGATGATGAAGTGGGCGGCGTTCATCAGCTCGACAAAGTCCAGATAGTCTGGGGGCGGTGTAATGACAATGCGCGAATTTCCGCTCAGAATATCTCCCACAAGTCGCCGCACGTTGGGGTTAGGGTGCATGGGGTAGACGATGACCACGTTAGGATACGCGTCGGCAATGTCCACCAAGGCATGGGCCATCTCAGCCAATCCACCGTCGAAGTTTTCTCGCCTGTGGCCCGTAACCACAATGAGGCGCCCCTTGGGAAGAGCGAGTTTCTCAAGGTAACCCGTGCTCTTTTCATGCAAAAGATTGCGGGCCAGTAAGAGCGCGTCGATAACCGTGTTGCCCGTGACGTGAATTGATTCCGGGGCGATGTTTTCCTTAAGCAGATTGTCCGCAGCCCGTTCGGTGGGGCAAAAATTCAGGTCACACGTATGGGACACGCAGATGCGGTTTACTTCTTCCGGGAAGGGTTGGAGCCGGTCGTATGATCGCAGGCCGGCCTCCACATGACCTACCGGGATGTGGAGGTAAAAAGCGGCAAGCGCCGCGGCGAATGCGGACGTGGTGTCTCCTTGAACGAGCAGCATGTCCGGGCGCTCGGTTTCAAGGATGGTTCGCATACCTCCCAGAACACTGGTGGTCAGGTGGAAGAGACTTTGATCTTCCTTAATGATATCGAGGTCATAATCAGGACGGATCCCGAAGAGATCCAAGATCGGGTCAAGGAGAGATCGGTGCTGTCCGGTGACGCAGCATACCATTTCAAGATGATCGCTGCGTTTCTTCAGCTCGTAATATACCGGCGCCAGCTTGATGGCTTCAGGCCGCGTTCCGAACGCCATGAGGACTTTTTGCATGTATTGCTCCGCTCAAGATCCACGTTAGTACAGTTATACCCGTGGCGCCGCCCGCGCACAAGGCGATTCCACTCACCGGATAGGATGGAGCGCCGCTTGTCGAATGTGATAAACGGCTTGCGCAGGGGAAATATTTCCTTTGCCAAAACGCCCTCCAACCAGGTAAAATGAACCCGGATGGAGGGTAGGGTTATGTCCCGTATTGCAGTGTATGCTGTGTTGGGGTTGTGGGGTTTATGGGTCGGTTGCGCTTGGGCCGCTCCTTTGCATTCCGAGCGGTACAAGGATGAACTGACGGAGGCAAATTTTCTCATCTTGCCGCGGCCCAATTATCAGGGGTCGTATTGGCTCATCGATCAAGCCACGAACGATATTGTGGGATATGCGCCGTGGGATGCTCTTAAACGTCGATGGACGCTCTTCAATCTTCGAGGCGAGTATCAGGGTTTCATGCAGGCGACCATAGGCGACAGGAACCCGCCGGACTATCGCCAGTACCTGTGGTATGGCAAGGACAATCAGTACAAAGGCGTCTTCATAGCCCAATTGGGCGGCCGACCGCAAACACCGGACCTCCCGCATGGGGAATTGGGCGGTAGCCTCAATTTCTATCCTAAGGGCAATATCCCACTTGCGCCGCCTAACTACGAGATCGAAACCGATCCGCAGAAACTGTTCCCGGAGGGAATCGAGGTGGAACCTGTGCCCGTCCTGCCCGGCAGGAGCTGATTGCGTCCTCCGTGCTTCTGCGAGTATGATACGGCTCCCGCATAAATGGACGGGATTGTCCGTCACCCCCGCGCAATCCGTTCGATACACCGCCATGTGTATTTTTCGTCGAGAGCGACAAACCTCCCGACGGACTTTTAGCGGTAGTTGCACCGCGTGTGAACTGGGTTCCAGGGGACGCGGCGCGCATCACGGTGTTCACCCTGCGCCCGGTAGGCGCCGCAGGTGAGACTTATCCCAATGTGCTTTCAAAACGGTAATATTTACGAGCTTTTGTTGCAAAGTAGCTTTTTCCAACCTCTTTCTAAGAAATGTTTGATAATCGCCGAAAGCGGTCTTTTCTCCTTGAGAAAAGTCGATTCCGGCAATTGCGAAAATTCTTGGAGAGGCGTTGGGGGCATAAGCGCTAACTTTAAGTGGGAATCATTACGGATTTTGAATTACCGGTTTTTATGATTTCAGGTAGTTACAACCCTTAAGTTAGAGCCTATGGGATTTTGGGGAGAAACTTCTTTCAAGAAGGTTCTCCCCAATAGTACGTATTTGATTAGCTATTGGTATGTAGGACTTTCTATGGACAATAGGGCCGCTATTCTGAAAAATACGCTGGCTTTGGCCGTTCCCAATGTGCTGAACCCGTTCATTTCGTTTCTGTTGATCCTTGTTATATCCCGGTATTTAGGGGTGCAAGGGCTCGGCGCATATTCATTGGTTATGGCATACTTGGGCATCTTCGGCACCTTGGCCTCTCTTGGATTGGCCGATTTGGTGGTGCGTGAAACGGCCCGTGAGCCGGATCGCACGCATCTCTACTTCTTTAACGCCGCGGTGTTCGGCTCGCTCGCAAGTCTTGTCGCGTTCGGCGTGATGAATGCCATGATATACGTCATGGGGTACGAGCGGGACATAGTGCTTGCCTCATTCGTCGGATCGTTTTCGCTCGTCTCGTCCACTGCGATCACGTACCTGGAAGCGATCTTCCGTTCCGTCGAGAAAAGCAAGTACATCGCTTTTGCCTTTGTCTTCGAAAACCTCATAAAGGTCGCCGTTTGCGTCTATTTACTGCTGGAAGGCTATGGAGTCATTACTCTCTTTGCAGTGGTTGTGGCCACTCGCTTTCTCTCGCTGGCGCTCTTGTCCTTTTTCTACATTCGTGTGCTCGGCCGTCCGGGCATGACCTTCGACACCGCTATACTGCGGGTGCTGCTGAAAGAGGCCCCTACGTTCACCAGTATCGCGGTGTTCTCCACGATCCACTTGAGCCTGGATTCCATAATGCTGTCTAAGCTGCAAAGCGTTGAATCCGTGGGTATTTACAGCGCGGCTGATAGATTGCTCACCATTTGTAAGACCATCCCCATTGCATTTGCGTCCGCGCTCTTGCCCTTTTTCACACGGGAACTCAATGCGGGCATACGGAACATGCAGTCCCAGGTTCACGATACGCTGCGCTATCTGTCGGTGCTGCTTGTGCCCATGGTCGTGGGAACGATGATTCTCGCTGATCAAATTATTCTCCTAATATACGGGATGAAGTTCGCCACTGCCGGTCAAGTGCTGCGTTATCACATCATATCCCTGATACCCTTCAGTATGGTGTTTCTTTTGGCGCAGGTGCTCATTGCTTCTGATAACCAGCGCGTGGACTTAGTTATTAACATATTAGCCGCGTTCGTGAATTTTGCGCTCAATTGGATACTTATTCCGTATTACGCGGAAATGGGGGCTGTTTTCGCCACACTCATTTCCATTCTGATTTTCAATGAGCTGCAATACCTATACATTCGCAAGTACCTGTTCCATGTCTCGTTTCTGGGACAACTTGCGCGACCGATGTGCGCGGCCGCGGGCATGGCATTGGTAACAATGCTCCTTAAGGACTACAACCTGTTCCTGAATGTGGGCGTCTCGGCGGTAATCTACGGAGCTTTAGCCTTGGCTGTGCGGGCTGTCACCATGGACGACATGATGATGCTGTATCGGGCAATTCCCGGAAGGGCCAAGAATGAGTAGCCGCATGGATGTGCGCCGACACATGCGACGTCTGCCCCCAATGACGAGCGTAGGCCAATGTCGCGCCGCAGACGCCGGAGCAATAGACTCCGCGGCAATTGCAAAATTTCTTGAATAGCGTTTGGGGAGAAGCCTTCTTTTCAAGAAGGTTCTCCCAATATCACTTATTTGATTCGGCATTGGTATGAGATCGTGAACCCATTTGCCCATACGGAGGCGCGGATGAAGAAAGTACTCATGGTCGGACCTACGCCGCCGCCCTTTGGGGGCATTGCGGCCGTCATAGATGATATTGTGCGCTCCGAACTCAAGACCGAATACGCCTTGGACATATTCGATAGGTCCGACATCGGCGTTCAGGGGTTTTTCGGCAGGAACAGCTTCAGGGCGCAACGGTTCTATTCGTATTTTCAAACGCTCAGGCGAGGAAAATACGCATTCGCCCACATCCATTCCGCGGATCTGGTGTTCTTAGGTTCTCTTGTCTTCATGCTGCTCAATCGGCTTGCGGGCGTAAAGTCTCTGTTGCATATGCACGGCACGGATTGGGACGAGTTCTACGAGAAAGCGCCGGCTGCGACCCAAGCGTACATCAGGAGAGGTTTGCGAGTTCCGGACAAGATCGTGGTCTTGTACGAGCTGTGGCGTGTGAAGATCCTGGAGTTGGCGCCATCGGCCGACGTGGAGGTCATACGCAACTTGCTTCACGATCCTGAGCCGTCCACGGAAGAGGATCGAGCGCGGGCGCGACGCGACTACGGGATCCCGGAAGACCGCTTTGTCGTCCTCACCGTCGGCAGTGTGGGCCACAGGAAAGGCAGCTTCGACATCATGGCCGCGGCTCCATTGGTAGCCGCCAAGGATCTCGATACGCTCTTTGTGCTCGTGGGCGGTGAGGAGCTTCCCGGAGAAATGGTCCGCGTCCGAAGCTTGGCCGCTGAGGTCGGCGATCTCAACAATGTGTGCATAGTGGGGGAGGTGGAACGCCCTGTTGTGCCCACCATTCTTTCACTGGCGGACGTTTTTCTGCTTCCATCGTACATCGAAGGTATGCCCATATCCATCATTGAGGCAATGGCTCGAAAGCTGCCCATTATAAGCACGCAAGTGGGCGGTATTCCCGAAATGGTGGAAAACGGCGTGTCGGGCATACTGATCGACCCCGGCGCCCCGGAGCAAATAGCCGACGCGGTCCTCAAACTCAGCCGAGATGAAGAGGAACGCCGCCGACTCGGCACCAATGCCCGCGCGGTATTTGAAGACAAATTCGAGTTCTCGCAGGGCATCAGCGAACTAAAACGCCTGTACAAAGAAATCAGCGCTTGATTCTGATTTGCATATGCAAGTAGTAATATCGGGGAGGCCCTTCTTGATATTTGAAAGCGAAACGGTATTAACTGAACTCGTGAGAGAAAAATACGGTCGGCCAAACCGCTTATCGCATAATACCAATGTGCTGTCGAACGAGGAATATAGGTGAAGGACATTTTTGTAAGAGCAGGTATCCCCAACTACTATGAAAGAATGTTTAAATGCACCGCAAGTGGCTTTTTCTCCTTGAGAAAAGGCACTTGCGCCTATTTTGAAAGTTCTTGGAGAGGGGTTTGGGGCATAGGCGCTAACTTAAGGGTTGTAACTACCTGAAATCATTAGAACCGGTAATTCGAAATGCGTAATGATTTCCACTTAAAGTTAGCGCTTATGGGGGTTTGGGGAGAAACTTCTTTCAAGAAGGTTCTCTCCAATATCACTTCTTTTATTGCGCATTCGCAGAAGGCTCAACTCGCAAGCCCAGCGCAAAACTTTACCGTTACCCCACCAAGTGTTTCTTCATAAAAAACGCTTCGTTCGGGCGAAGAAAAATAGTTTAACGTGAAAGAGGTCGGTGGGAACTTGCCCCACACAATGGATATAACTAAGGTTGTTTATTCGAAAGTGAAACTGTTTCGAATGCACGACGCTTGGTCGTATGATACACAAAGGTGTCCAGAGTTTGCCGACGGTTCGTTGTTACAAAAAAGATGAGAGTGAATTGCGTTCCTGCAACTGATGAGTGAGGCTCTCGCTGCGTCGAATTCACTCTCAAGATTCAGCGAAAAACGCTGTTGGGGATCATATAATTACCAGTATAGAAAACATATGTTCTCTTGTCAAGCAATATCGCTAAAAGCCCCTCATACCGAAATATAGCTTGCCGGCATCGTGCTCACCGTAAACACAATGTGGTCCAAAATGGAACCTTTCGCCCCCTAAATAGGCGCCGGCTGCGCCAACTCGACGCTTCTGACAACCATGGTACGCACAGGAGCGCGTACGCTCCGTCACCGCGATTTGTGAGTTCTCGCTCATACCGATGGTCTTTCACAATAGGAAGAGCGGTGGAGCTTTTGTGAAAGCAGGTTTTTCTAAGCTCACTGCAGGGAAGTCGTGATAAGCGCCGAAAGCGGCATTTTTCCCTCAAGAAAACCGGTTTCGGCAATTGCAAAAGTTCTCGGATAGGAGTTTCGGGAAAAACTTCTTTCAAGATGGTTCTCCCCAATATTACTGTTGTAATTAGTTCTAGGTATCATTCTTTGCCGGCGGCTGAGCGTGAGGAGCCCCGTCGAGCTGCGTGACCTCCACCGGTTGGCCTGAGCTGAGGATTTCTTTTCCTTCGACGACGATGATGTCTCCCGGCTTTAGACCTGAGAGAACTTGGGCGTTCGTCCTGTCGCCGGCGCCTATTCTAATAGGCGTGAGCTGGGCTTTGTTCTGTGCGTCCACAACAGCGACGGTATTTGAGGCGTTTGTGCGAATTTGCTCCAGAAGGGTGTCGATTGGAATGCGCACCTCGCATGGGATACGGTTCACTTCCACGGCGGCCCGCGCATACATGCCTTCTAGGAGCTTCATGTCTTTGTTGTTTATGTAAATGCGTACTTCGAAAAGATGGTTCTGGTTGGTGACCGCTTGGATATAACGGATATCGCCCTCAAAGGTCTTTCCTGGTAGAGAATCCACGGTAACGTCAGCGCGTATACCGTGACCCTTCTGAATTACCTTTTCGAAATCGAGCTTGCCGACATCCTTATCGCTCACGTATGCCGTCAAATACACTGTGGTGTAATCGCTGATCTGAAAGAGTTTCCCGCCCACAGCCACCCAATCGCCTTTTTCCACGAACCGGCCGGATAGCACGCCCTTAATGGGGGCCGTGACAGTGGTATGCTTCAGGTCGTCTTCCGCTTTTGCCGATGCGCCTTTGTCCGCCTCAACCTGGCCTGCTGAATTTTGAAATACGGAATACTTCTGGTCATACGTGGACTTGCTGATTGCTCCGCTTTTCCATAATGGGGCGTTTTTTTCCCATTCGGCCTTATTGTAATCCAGTGTGGCCTCGTCTTTCTGAAGATTGCCCGCAGCTTGATTCACGGCCGCCCGAAAAGGGGTGTCGTTAAATACCAGTAGGGTTTGATCTTTCTCCACAGGCCGCCCATCTGTAACCTCGATGGATTTGACCTGAGCCGGAATTTCCGCGGATACCGTAGTATTGGCTATGAACCGGATGGCGCCCGACACGGTGAGCATTTGAACGATGTCTCCGGGCTGAGCGGTAATAGCCTTAACCTTGATAGGCGGCGGCGGAAGAGGCTTCTCAGGTTTCCGGCCGCAGCTCACCAGGGTTGCGCATATCAAGAGTAAAGCCACAAGCGGGCGGTTCAACATATGATCTCCGTAAACGAGTATATCCCTCCGGCCGACGACAAATTTACCAGCGCCGGAGCTAACACCAATACCTAATCGAAAAAGTAATATGGGAGAGAACCTTCTTGAAACAAGGATTCTCCCCAAACCCCCATAAGCGCTACCTTTAAGTGGAAATCATTACGGATTTTGAATTACCGGTTTTAATGATATCAGGTAGTTATAACCCTTAAGTTAGCGCCTATGCCCCAAACCCCTCTCCAAGAACTTTTGCAATTGCCGAAAACGGCTTTTCTCAAGCAGAAAATGCCGCTTTCGGCGATTATCACAAATTCTTAGAAAGAGGTTGGAAAAACCTGCTTTGCAACAAAAGCTCCACCGATCTTACTTTTGTGAAAGCACCCCGCTATAAGTCAAGCTCGATCATCGTGAGTCCGAGTCGGCGTATCTTCGAAGGCGTTCAAAGTCACCGGGGCTGTTTTCCAGAATTTTGCGCGCACATCATCCAGCAGAGTGTATATCACGGGTATGAAAATCAACGTGAAGAGCGTGGCCACCGATAAGCCGCCCACCACCGCCATTGCCAATCCATTGTAGATTTCGGCGCCGGGGCCTTGTTTCAGCGCGAGCGGCAGCATGCCGAGCACCATAGCGATCGCCGTCATGAAGATTGGCCGCATTCGTCGCTTACTCGCCAGGATGAGCGCTTCGTCGCGCTCAACCCCCTGGTCGAGGAGCTGAACCGTGTAGGTTATTAGAATAATGGCGTTCTTTACAACGAGTCCGATCATCATGATGTAGCCCAATATGGTGAAAGAGTCGAATCGCACGTGGGTGATGTTCACGAGCACATTTGCACCGATAATGGAAAGAGGTACGCTCAGGATGATGGAAAGCGGTCGTACGAAAGATTGAAACTGCATCACCAGGAGCAAATACACCACCAGCACCGCCAAGGGGAATACAAATTGCACCGCCTGAAGCAGTTTGTCCAGGTTATTGACCGCGCCGAAGGAAACTAGGCTGTAACCCAGGGGGAAAGCAACGGAAGCCGTTATGCCTTCCATTGTGTCCCGGTACACTTCGGAGAGAGATCTATCCTGTATCGTATATTGAATACCCGCCGCTCGCTTGGAGTTATAGTGGTTGATCTGGACAGGTCCGAAGGTGGTTTCGACCGTGGCTACCGAAGACAAGGGCGCCTGGATCTCCGGATTAGTCGGCGACGTGAGAATAATCCGCCCTACATCATCGACGCTCTTCAGTTCGCTTTCCCTGCCCACAACCTGAATGTAAAAATACCGGCCGGCCACGTCGTACTGAGTAGAGGTTTGCTGTCCGCCACCGGCGGCTTCCAAGGCGTCGGCAATATCCTTGGGCTGAAATCCCAGGCTGGAGGCTCTTTCCGCGTCCACACGCACCTGAATTTCCGGTTTCCGCAAAGCCAAGTCCGTGTGCCTAAACACCACTCCGGCGATCCCTTTCCCGACGTTCATGATTTGGTTTACGAGAGGTTCTATTACCTTGTAGCCGTCTCCCACGACCCGCAGGTCTATGATGTTCGATCTCGTGTTGATATTGCCGAACAACGGAAACTGAATGGGATTCACGGATTTAAACGGGAGATCACGCGACATTTCGTAGGCTTCTCGTGCGATTTGCTCGACGGGTATGGGATTATGGGCCTCCCTATCGCACACGATGAAGATCACGTTGCGGGTGACATCCCGGTTCGGGGTCGCCACAATATTCTTCACGCCTTGTATGCCTTTCCATCTTTCCTCGAGAATGCCCATGAGTCTGCTGTTTTCATCGAGGCTCGTGCCCTCCGCTGTTTCGATCTGCACTTTGATGAGATTTGTGCCGCCAGTGGGCAAATAGCCCATTCCCGGCAGAGCCCAGTACGACAGCACAAACAACACCAACACGGACAGCGCCAGAGCGCCCTTTCGCAGGCCGCCGCCCAGAAAATACGCGAGCGTCCGCAAGATGAAGGCCGACACCGCTCCGCCGAGTTTGTCCAGCCATACCAGCGGCGCCGTTAGCCATTTCATTAATCCACGCGGCTCGGAGACTTCCTTCATCCATCTCGACGCCAGCATGGGGACCACGGTAAAGGCGTCGAAGAGCGACAAGAAAATCGCCACTGAGATGATAAACGCAACCGGCCCGAACAGCGTCCCCACCTCTCCGGTCAGCATGAGTACGGGCATAAAAACTGCGGCTGTGGTTAGGGTGCTCATGAACACGGCCATGCCTACTTCTCGCGTGCCGTCTACACACGCCCTGAAGGTAGTCTTACCCTCTTCATACCGGTGCCGGTAGATATTCTCCAGGACCACAATGGCGTCATCCACGATGATACCGATGGACAAGGCCAATCCCGACAGCGAGAGCACATTTATCGAGTACCCGAAGAGATACATCCCTATGAAGGTTCCCACTATGGATACGGGGATGGATGTCGCCACAATGAAGATGCTGCGCCAATTCTTCAAGAAAACGAACAGTACGATGAGCACCAACACTATGGCCTCAATGAGGGATTCCTTTACCACGGCGACCGCGGCCCGGATATATGCGCTGGAATCGTAAATCTTTATGAACTTGGCGCCGCGAGGTCCGTACTCCTTCTGGAAAAGCTGCATTTCCCGGTCAACTAGGCTGATGGTCTGAAGAACATTCGCCCCCACCTGATTGAGCACACTGAAGATGATACCCCTCTGACCATTGATGCGGCAGTAGGAATCAGGCCGCTCGTAGGAATCCGTGATGTGGGCCGCATCGGAAAGATACACAATGGGATCACCAGGTTTGGAGATAATGACCTTGTTGAATGCGTCCGGGGTCAGGAGCTCGCCCACGGTGCGTGTTGTCCATTCTCTGGGGCCTTGGACAAAGTAGCCGCCACTCTGGTTGAAGTTCGTGCGGTCGATGAAGCCTTTCACGTCATTTACGGACAAGCGCCTGGACTTTAGACGCTCAGGGTCGTATACGATGCGCATTTGGCGCGTGAGCGCGCCGTCGAATTGACAATCTCCTACCCCTGGGATTCGTTTGATCCGTGGCGTAATGTCTCTATCCGCCCATGTAGACGCTGTGACGAGATCCGCCGAACCCACAAGGGCAAACTGGCATACGGGCAAGCTCACCTGATCGCTGGCCTTGAGGATTTGCGGCTTTTGGACTGTACGCGGGAGGTCTTTCACCCTGTTGATGTTGCGCTGAAGTTCCGAAGCGGCAAGATCCAGATTCGTGCCGGGTTTGTAAAAAACCGTCACCTGAGATTTTCCATACGTCGAGAGGCTTTGCGTATACAGCATATTGGATACGCCGCTGATACTCTCTTCGAACCGCGTGGTAATTTCACCTTCTACCTCTTCCGGAGCGGCGCCGGGGAAGGTGGTTAAGACCAGGAGAATGGGTTCCTCGGTCTCGGGCTTGAGTTCCACCGTAAGAAAGGTGAGAGAAACATAGCCAAAGACAAGAACCAAGAGCACGCGCACGATGACCGTCACCGGAAAGCGTACGGATGATTCGGCGATATTCATACGGACCTCAGGCGTCGTAGAGAAGGGGAAGACCGTTCACTAGGCGCAAATCTCGACAAGAATTTGTCTCCCGCTAATCGCCGAGCCCGCGCGCTGCTCGTATCCATGAGACCGCTCCACCGGATATGTTCGTAGTCGCTCTTTCTTTGCAAACCATGCGCTCCAAAGGTGGTTATAATTCTTCCACATGAATTGGCTTTATCCGCCAAATCTTGTTTTTCAGGTCATCCAAAAGCGTGTACACCACCGGGATGAACACCAGCGTGAAGAGGGTTGCGGTGGACAGGCCGCCTACAACCGCCATTGCCAATCCATTGTAAATTTCCGCGCCTGCGCCCTGTTTCAACGCCAACGGAAGCATACCCAGTACCATTGCTATGGCCGTCATGAAAATTGGTCGCATCCTGCGCCGAGCGGCAAGGATAAGCGCCTCGTCCCGCGGACTGCCGCCGTCCATCAGTTGCACGGCGTAGGTTATCAAAATGATGGCGTTTTTAACCACAAGCCCTACCATGAGAATGTACCCCAACATAGTAAACGAATCGAAGTGGACTCCCGACACATTCACAATGACGTTGGCGCCGATTATGGATAGGGGTACACTAATGATTATCGACAGCGGCCGCACGAATGATTGAAACTGAATGACCAGCAGCAAATAAACGACCACCACGGACAGCGGAAAAACCAACCCTATGGCCTTAAGCAACGTCTGAAGGTAATTCACGGCGCCCACAGGCACGGCCGCATACCCGAACGGAATGGGCATTTCCGTGCGAATGCCCTCGTTTACGTCGCGGAAGACATCCGAAAGAGGTCTACCCTGCATGGTGAGTTGCACACGAGCGGCACGTTTCGAATTATAGTGATTTATCTGCAACGGACCGAACGTCGTCTCAACGGACGCCACGCTCGTCAGAGGCGTCTGAATATCAGGATGAGAGGGAGCGGTGAGCATGATGCGCTCCATGTCGGCGACAGTTTTCAGATCCTTTTCGGCGCCCATGATTTTGATGTAATAGTAGCGGCCCGCTACGTCGTATTGGCTCGTGGTGAACTGTCCGCCGCCTGCGGCTTCCACGGCGTCCGCAATGTCCTTGGGCTGAAAGCCGAATGCGGCGGCGCGTTCGGGATCGACCTTAACTTGCACTTCGGGTTTACGCAGAGCCAAGTCAGTATAGGCGAAGATAACACCCTTGACGCCCTTGCCCAGTTCCATGAGTTGCTTGATGAGCTTTTCGATCATGGGATAGCTTTCGCCCATAATGCGAATATCCACAATGTTGGATCGACTGAAGATGTTGCCGAAGAGCGGGAACTGAATGGGATTCACGGCCTTGAACGGAAGATCCCGCGCCATTCGGTTCGCCGTACGCGCAATCGTAATGATGGGAACTCCGCTGTCTTCCTCTCTGTCGCATACGATAAAGATTACGTTCCGTGAATCTTGCCTGTTCGGGATGGCCACGATGTTGCGGACGCCCTTTATTTTTCTCCAGCGTTCCTCCAGAATTTTCATGACTTGGCTGTTTTGCTCGAGGCTGCTTCCTTCGGGAGTGGCAATTTGCACCTTTATGAGATTCGTGCCGCCGGTAGGTAAATAGCCCATGCCCGGCAGCGCTAGGTACGACACCAGGAAGAGAGCGACCACAGCGGCAAGGAGCGCGAGTTTCCGCTTTGTACCTCCGAGAAAAAAGACCAGCGCGTGAATCAGCCCTCTACCCACCTTGTCGGCGATCCGACCCAGCAGTAAAATAGGATACATTAGACGACTAGTTCTCGCCGACGGCGCAGTGTCCTCCCGCATCCACCGTGAGGCGAGCATGGGGACAACGGTGAAAGCGTCAAACAGTGACAGGAAGATAGTAGTGGAAATGATGAACGCCACCGGTCCGAAGAGCTTTCCTATTTCTCCCTTGATGAGTAAGATCGGCATGAACACCGCAGCCGTCGTGAGGGTGCTCATGAACACCGCCATACCGACTTCCTGCGTGCCGTCCACACACGCTTGCAGAATACTTTTTCCTTCCTCGTACCTGTGGCGGTAGATGTTTTCCAGGACCACGATGGCGTCGTCTACGATTATGCCTACGGATAAGGCAAGGCCCGCCAATGAGAGCACATTAATCGAATACTTCATGAGATACATACCGATAAAGGCGCCGATAATGGAAACCGGTATGGACGTCGCCACAATGAAGATGCTGCGCACGTTCCTCAGAAAGAGAAACAACACCAGCAGCACCAGCAGCACGGCTTCTATGAGCGAATGCTTTACTACGCGGATTGCGTCCCGAATATAGTTGCTGGAATCATAAATCCGCTCGAAGCGCGCTCCTCGAGGCCCATAATCCTGTTGGAGAAGGGCAAGCTGCTGATCAACGGCGCCGATGCTTTGCAGTATGTTGGCTCCGGCTTGACCCAGCACGTTGAAAACAATACCCGGCTGACCGTTGATACGACAATAGGAGTCAGGCCTGTCGTAGAGGTCTTCAACGTCGGCTATATCCGAAAGATACACAATGGGCTGCCCCGGTTTGGAAACTATCACCTTGAGGAAGGCGTCGGCATTGGCCGGCTCGCCCACTGTCCGTAGGGTCCATTCTCGCGTGCCTTGGACAAAGTAACCGCCGCTCTGGTTGAAGTTCGTCTTATCAACGGCCTGTTTTACGTCGTTCACGGTTAACCGCCGCGCCTTCAGCCGTTCCGCATCGTATGTTATGCGGATCTGGCGTGTTCGGCCGCCTTCGTATTGGCAGTCGCCGATACCGGGTATACGACGAATGCGTGGGGCAATGTCCTTCTCAGCCCAAGTGGATGCGGTCACCAGATCCATGTTGCCGGTCATGGCGAATTGGTAGATGGGCAGGCTCACACGATCCGACGCCTTCATAATCTGCGGTAGTTGGACCGACTGAGGGAGATCCGTTACTCGGTCGATGTTGCGCTGGATTTCCGAGGCGGCAAGATCCAGGTCCGTTCCCGGCTTATAGAATACGATGATGACTGAAATGCCGAAGCTGGAAAAACTCTGGGTGTAGAGCATGTTCGAGACGCCGCTAATCATCTCCTCGAACCGCGTGGTTATTTCGCCTTCCACTTCCTCGGGAGCTGCGCCGGGAAAAGTAGTTGCAACAGCAAGAGTCGGCTGCTGGGTATCGGGCTTGAGTTCAACGGGGAGGAACGTCGAACACACGTATCCAAACACAACAACCAGCAGAACCCTGACGATTACCGTTATGGGAAAGCGAACTGATGATGCCGCAATGTTCATGGGAGAATATTCTACGCCCGTTGTGACGCTGTTTCACAAAGTAACTGAGTCACCATTTAGTAACTTTTCTCTATTTATAGACGAAGAGAAGGTGAGTTCGTTAGACGCGTTTGAGGTCAAGAAATATTTCTCCGGATGAGAGGGAATTCGCCTGCTGGAAATGGCGCTCGTCGGCTCCCACAGACCTTTTACTTTTTTGACTTGACAAAGTAATCTATTATAATATCATAAAACTATACCCGAAGGAATCTTCATTTCAAAAGTCCGTAGGCATTCAGTGGTTCGAGCTAAACAGCCATTCCTGTGCGATGAATCTAACAGAAGTGACATCACTCCTGCACAGAACCGAAGGGCTTGCAAAACGCCGTAAATTTTTTGAAAGGATTTGGTAGGTTAAAGGCGGTGGTACGCGCCCCGCCGACGCTTATGGAATGAGGCCGCAGACTGGAATAGAAACGCCGATATATCCAGTCCAATAGCGACACGCGCCCCGCGTACCCAAATCATGCCCCGGCAGGCCAGCCCGCCGACGCCTACCTAAACCGTAGGCGCATATGAATTCCGTATTCAGTTAGCGACTATTGGGGGTAGAGGATTCCGTTTGTGATGGAGTGTGAAAGATAGAGCCGCCTTGCGGACCCGGTAGAACTATATTCACCAAAAGAGCGAAAAATACGATTACGGCAAGGGAAATCCCTACCCACAAAGCGATCCTAGGGCCTTTGGTCATGCTGTCGTTCCTTGGTGTCTTACTTTGTTCCACGGGAAAGCGAAAGTCTTGAAACGCGTCTCTTGGGAGGTCGGGTTCAATGTCGCTTGCGGCGGCGCTGTTCGTAGCCGACATAACGGGCGGAGGTCTCCTCGGCTCACCCTCTTGGCTATTCCGCGCGGGCTGAACGGCTCCCTGTGATCTAAAGTTCTGAATGTGCTCGCAGTGGGGACACTTAACCTTAACCTGCTCACCAGGCGGAACACGCTTCTCGTCCAATTGCATCTTGCGTTCACATTGGGGACACGTGACAATCATTTCACGACCTTTAGGGGCGAGCGCATATGGGTTCCTTCAGTCGGAAGTCCTCATTAAACGCCGTAACGTGGAATCCGTCGGCGCCGGTGAATCCGTGATCCGGAGCGGCGATCATTCAGGGCTAATCTAGCCGAGAAGATCGTGGGCGTCAATCTTCCCCGTCGGCCCGCTTGGAATGGAAGAGCCGGCCCATTGCTTACTTGAGATCCGGGTTAATGATGCGCAACGAATGATGGATCTTAGTGATGAGCGGCGCCAGGTTCTTAAAGCCTTCGGGCCGGTCGGAAATGGTCAATTGAAGGAGAAACTCGTCCGCAATGTAGTATTGGACCAGTTGCACCATCTTGGCGCCCTTGGCGTTCTTGAAGGCGCAAATAATGTACCCTTGGGCGCCCTGAATCGAAGGAGATTTTCCCTGCTCCAGGAACTGAACGTCCTTTATTTCTTCCTTAAGTTTACTCTTGAATGTCGCAAGAAGCGATTCGGCGCTGGGTTTGCTCTTGGCTTGTCGCTTTTGCACAAAGACGGCGATGCGTAAAGACGCCTCGGGATGGGAAATGCGGACCTCGTTCGGATCCGACGCATGCACTTTCATGGTCGCGGGATAGTCGAAGATGAAGCGGCGCTTGGGATCGGTGTACTGCATGAGACCGGAACCCGCGCCCCATGCGGAGAGCTGCGGGCCTGCGCAGATAAGTATTACGACCATAAGGAGGATGCGCTTGTTCATCAAGGTGTTCTGAGGGGAATGACCCATGTCAGTTATTACCTTACTACGGCTTATGAGCGCCCGAGCGTCCCATGCCGCGTTGACGGGTTGAAAGATGGGCGGCGTTGGTGCAGACCAATGTTCTAATTGCCCGCGCTCTTCCACTTTCCCGCAGCTTCGCCGAGGCCGCGAGCCACAACGAACACGGCTTCATCCATGCCGCGCTGTACAGCGAGGCTCAGCTTGCGGCCGGTTTCCGTAACAGTAAAGTCCAGGAACTCCTGAAGTTCCTTATCATCCAATGAGCGATAGGTGTACGCGTATGCGGTCAACCGCGTATCATCTAAACGAGTGGAGTCTTTGCCCATGAACTTATCCACCATTCTTAGGCTGTCGCTAAGGTGGGGGGCAGCCTGCGCCGCGCCGTCTTCATCCGAGCCGAAACTGCCCACGAGAATTCCTCGAACCACCGCGGCCAGCATACGTGTGTAGGTATCCCGAGTCCCGTCGTTCTCCGCTAATCGCTGGAGGATGGTTGATCGAGACTTTCCCACAGTGGCCGCCATTTTCCGGCTCTCGCGAATATTTCTCAGCGTGGAGCCGTCAAGGGCGTTCTCCTGCGCCTTAGCGACTTTGCGCCCTAACCGTGAGGTGTAGAAGGTAAGCGCTTGCTGTAGTTCCGCAGCGGTAAGCGCATCGCGAACAGCCGAGGCGAGAACCTTGCGGCCTTCGCCCACGCCGGCTTTCTTCATGGCATTCAGAGCTTCCACCTTCAGTTTGGAACTCGGCAAAGCGTCGCCTGGGGTGGCCGACAATATCGCCGCAGGAAGATCATCCAATTGAGCGGTGACACCGGACACTCTGAGGAGTTTTTCCACCGAATCGGACGGTTCATCCGCATAAGCGCTCGACGGGAGGATCAGCGCACACAAGCACAGTATTCCCCTAAGAGGCATGCTATTCCACATTGCCCGCACCCCAAGCGCCGTGTCGGCGCTCATTACGACAAGGGCACACTTGGAGCGCAGCTCCGACGGCTGGGGTTTACAGCTCATGAAATTCAGGGGGTATGGCTATCAGTTGACCTTCAGGGGTCACAGCCACCAGGGTAATAGTCGCAGTAACCAAATAGTCTTTAGGTTCGCCTTTCTTGATAATTATCTGCTTTACTACGACCCTGTACTTCGTGGTGCTTTCGATCCACGTGCGCACTTGCAGGGTGTCTCCGAGTTTGCCGGGGCTATGAAAGACTATCTCGATCTTGTGCACCATGAACAAATAGCCCGCCTTGTGATACTCGGCGATCCCCTTCAGGCGATCTTCGACGTATTCGGAGCGTGCTCGCTCCAGGTAGCGCAAATAATTGGCGTGGTAGACCACTCCCATGCAATCGGTGTCTTCGTAATACACCTTGCAGTCAAAGAGCCGTTCCACCTTGAGACGTTGCAATTCCTGCTGGTTCATAAGGGTTGAGGCTTAAGTTCCTTTTGGTCTGGTTTAACAAGGGACGCATTATTGCACAACATGCGGTTAAAATCCATAATCTTCTCGGGCGTCTTGACTTCCCGCAAAGGAGTTGATTGAATGGCGTCGTTTGCGAAAAGGCCTTATTTGCCCCGTTGGGGCTGCAAAGAAACAGAACCATTCCCCGGATGCAGAGCCGTTCTAAGCTCGGGGAAATCACTACAAGAAACGTATTTGTTAAGGAGTAAGCCCCCATAACCGAACCGAATAACACACCCACGCCCTGTAATAAGCCTCGAGGCTTTTTACCGTGGGTGTTGACGACATTTCTGTGGCCGGCCGCAAAGGTCACGCTATATGCAACCTTTCTGTTGATCTCAGTGGCGCTCCTGCTCGTGGGACTCGAGAAGATGTCGGAGCTGATCCTGAAGCAATCGTATTTAGGCCAAGTATACCCAGGCCGGGAAGATATGATGCGCCGGGATTTCACACGACCGGTTTCCCATTACGATTACGATTTCGTGCCCGGTGTCTGTCTCCAGTACAACACGGTAAAGGGCAATCGATACGAGTATGCCAACAACGCAGGATTCCGGGAGCCTCGCCCTATATCGAAAGACAAACCCGCGGACGAGTTTCGCATTTTCTTAACGGGCGGTTCCACCGCCTACGGTTTAGGCTCTATCGGTGAAGCGGCTCACTTAACTGATGATTACTCTTTAGAATACCGCGAAACCATCTCGCACCAGTTGGAAAAGATTCTCAACGCAAGGATGCCCTTACCGGGGAAGACTATTCGGGTCTACAACACGGCAGTGTGGGGGTATTCTTATCAGCACTCGCTTATGCGATACATGGTCAAATTGAGAGAGTACAAGCCGGATATGGTGATAGCCCTGGACGGCGCAAACGAATTGCCCATGATTTCCAAGCTGAACGACGACTGGAACTACTTTCAAGAAGGTCAATTTCACGGAATATTCAAGGATATTCACGCATACAGTAAGCCGGGGTTGATGTCGTATCTAAGCTTGTGGCTCAAGAACAACACCTTTTTGATGGCGTGGCTTTGGCAGGGGAGAGACCCGTTCCAGGAATTCGGTGGTGAGCGCCAAACGCACACCGGAGCCGTTGATGCGCACACCCAGCGTGGGGCCGGTCACCTGACGGGCGAAGATCGCCGACGTATGGCTGAAAACCATATGGATCCGGTGCTCAAAACCATCGAAAACTATCACTCGGCATTGGAAAATGACGGTACGGATCATATATTTGCATTGCAACCTTGGTTTTATTCAAGTAAAAAGCCTAAGCACGAGAAGGAAAAGGTGGTGGATTCCGTAGAAGGCCACAAGAATTACTACGGTTTGCCGTCAGCCGCGACGTATGCGGTTCTTCTCGAGCGCATTCGAGAGAGCGCTCAAAAGAAGGGATATTTCCTTGCGGATATGTCTGATTACTTCGATGACGTCAACGAACGGGTGTTTACGGATTGGTGTCATCTGACGGCGGGCGCTAATTACCTTATTGCCAAGGAACTTGCCAATCTCGTCAAGGAACACTTTTTCAAGATGGGACTCGATCCGGCTGACGTGGTTAGCGCAAAAGACTCATACTTCTGGGATATGGCCGCTTCCAGCACAGTTACGTATGCGCCGCCTGCGGCATCTGATGAAGAAGGACCGCGCGCAATGTTGCAGGGGTATCCTTCCGAGCGGACATTCATGTCCAAAGAAATGCCGGAGGGTGAGCCCTTAGAGATCGTACTGGACCTCAAGGCGGATTACGAGATCAGCAGACTACGCCTAGTCTGGGCCGGCAAGGCCGCCGTCCCGCAGAAGTGGCTCATAGAGCATTCTCAGAACGGCGTAGACTGGGAGCTTTTCAAACAAGGGGACGACAAGGACCTGGACGATTTTTCCTGGTGGCCGGGGCACGAATACTATGCCCCTGAACCCGTGACGGCGCGATTTTTTAGGTATAAGCCCGTAGACGGCCCACGCAGGATTCAACTGAAATTGTGGAGCCTATATCGGTAAAAACCATGAATATATTAGGAATTTCAGCATTCTATCATGACAGCGCCGCCTGCTTGCTTCAGGACGGTAAGATCGTCGCAGCGGCGCAGCAAGAGCGGTTTTCACGCATCAAGCATGACCACGCCTTCCCGAAGGACGCTATTCTCTACTGCCTCAAACACGCCGGTGTGTCCGTGGAGCAACTGGATTACGTCTCCTTTTACGATAAGCCGTTCATCAAGTTTGAGCGACTGCTGGAGACATATTTGTCCTATGCCCCGAGGGGATGGGCGTCCTTTCTTATGGCAATGCCGCTGTGGCTCAAACAGAAGCTTCATACTCCCAGCCTGCTGAAGAAGGCCCTCGAGTATGAAGGCAAGATTATCTTTCCCGAACACCACGAATCCCACGCTGCCAGCGCCTTTTTTCCCTCGCCGTATCAAAGGGCGGCATTCCTGACCATGGACGGCGTAGGTGAATGGACTACCACCAGCTTCGGTGTCGGCGAAGGGAACAAAATCCGCATTGATTACGAGATTAAGTTTCCGCATTCCCTTGGTCTGTTGTATTCGGCGTTCACCTATTTTACGGGCTTCAAGGTAAATTCCGGAGAATACAAGATCATGGGACTGGCGCCGTACGGCGAACCCAAGTACGTGGACCTCATTCGCAAGGAGCTCATCGACATCAAAGAAGACGGCTCTTTCCGGTTGAATATGGACTACTTCACCTATCCCTATGGTCTCACCATGACGGGAAAGGCATTCGAGAAGCTGTTCGATGGGCCGGCTCGCAAACCGGAAAGTGAACTGACCCAAAGAGAAATGGATCTCGCCAAATCTGTTCAGGTGGTGACTGAAGAAGTGATGCTGCGGACGGCCAAGCACATAAAGAAAGTCACAGGTGAGGATTCACTGTGCCTTGCGGGAGGCGTGGCGCTCAATTGCGTGGGCAACGGCAGAGTCTTGCGAGAAGGCCCGTTCAAGAACATTTGGATTCAACCCGCGGCAGGAGACGCAGGCGGAGCGCTCGGCGCGGCGCTGTTCGTATGGCACCAGCTTCTGAACAACGAAAGAACCAGCGATGAAGTCAACGATTTGCAGATGGGCTCCTATTTAGGCCCCGATTACAAGGACGACGAGATCAAAGCCTTCCTCGATCAAGGAGGCTATCCTTATCAGCTCATGGAAAACGGCCGTATGCCCCAGATTATTGCGGACCTCATTGCGGACGGCAAAGTCATTGGGTGGTTTCAGGGCCGTATGGAGTTCGGGCCTCGCGCCTTGGGTTCACGCTCCATCATCGGTGACGCCCGCAATCCGGAGATGCAGTCTCAGATGAACCTAAAGATCAAGTATCGTGAAAGCTTTCGTCCTTTTGCTCCGTCCGTATTGAGCGAACGAGCCCACGAATTCTTCGAGCTGGATCGATCCTCACCGTATATGCTGCTGGTGGCCTACGTAGACCCCAAGGTGCGTCGGCAAATGACCGAGACCGAAGAGCGCAAGTGGGGAATAGACAAGCTCAACGCCATCCGGAGCGAGGCCCCCGCGATCACGCACGTGGATTACTCGGCTCGCATCCAGACCGTGCACAAGGAAACCAACCCTGCGTACCACCAGCTTATTGAGGCCTTTTACGAGAAGACGGGGTGTCCCATCATAGTGAATACCTCATTCAACGTGCGAGGCGAACCCATTGTCATGAGCCCTGAACATGCGTACTTGTGTTTTATGCGCACTGAGATGGATTATCTTGTCCTGGGATCATTTCTTCTCGACAAGCGCAAGCAACCGCCGCTGAAAGACGACGCGAATTGGCGCACACAATACGAGTTGGATTAACGGGAGCGACGGAAAATGAATATTATTCAAGAAATTCGCGACGAAATAAAGATTGCGTCCGTCGAACCGTCGAATCGCGATTTAAACCTCTTGGCTCTGATCTTTGTGGCGTTTCCCGGTGTCATTGGGCTACTGGCCTTGTGGCGTGGGTCACCACGGGGATGGTACTGGATTGCCGCAGGGCTTATACTGGGGTCCGCTCGTGCCATTCCGCCCTTGTTCCGAACCATTTACAAAGTGTGGATCGCAATTGCCGTGATTATCGGCTATTTTGTATCCAGGATATTGCTTACCATCATCTTTTTTCTGATCATCACACCCATGGGGTTCATTATGCGACTCAAGGGTAAGGACCCAATGGACCGAAAACTAGATCCGGTGGCCTCTACATACTGGATACCAAAAGAAGAGACCACGGATACAAGCATCAAACGATACGAAAAACAGTTCTAAATTCAGTATTCAGGAGAGACGTCATGTCCATCGTAGCGGAATTCTGGGATTTCATGAAAGTGCGGAAGAAATTCTGGCTTGCGCCTATTCTTATTGTGTTGGTAATACTGAGCGGGTTGATAATTCTTGCTGCAAGTTCACCCGTAGCGGCGCCGTTTATATATACCCTGTTTTAGGTCGTCGCAGGCCACGGTAATCCCGCGGCCGCAAGACTTTGCCTGATCAAATAAGGGCGTAACCACGCTATCGGTCTGTTCACCATCCGAGCCGAATTACCGCGTCCTGGAGCATGGGCACGGCCGACGCGTGCCTATTTTCTGAAGAGAAAAGGAGGCGAACGACATCCTTTCTCTTATAGTAATGGCCCTTGATTCTCGCGGATGGCATAATTACATTTTGGAATGCGAATAACGGTGTTATATCGCACAAAAAGTCACAGGAAAGGCCGTGTGCGGAGATGAAAGGATTGTTGTTGACACCGGATGAGCGCGAT